>NZ_JBHFJB010000004.1:64102-67023 GCF_057334555.1 Pseudomonas sp. AGC41 | reverse complement strand
TCGGCTCACTATTGCCTCACTGCCCGCTATAGATCTGGTCAAAAATCCCACCGTCGTTGAAGTGGGTCTTCTGCACGGTGCGCCAGTCGCCGAAGGTTTTTTCCACCGAGAGGAAATCCACTTTCGGGAAACGGTCGGTGTATTTGGCCAGCACCGCCGGGTCGCGAGGACGCAGGTAGTTGGCGGCGGCAATTTCCTGGCCTTCGGGCGACCACAGGTATTTGAGGTACTCCTCGGCGGCGGCGCGCGAGCCTTTCTTCTCGACGACTTTATCCACAACGCTGACTGGTGGTTCGGCTTCGGCGGAGACGCTTGGGTAGACCACTTCGAACTGGTCGCGACCGAACTCACGGGCGATCATTTCCGCTTCGTTCTCAAAGGTCACCAGCACATCGCCGATCTGGTTGGTCATGAACGTCGTCGTCGCGGCACGACCGCCGGTGTCCAGCACGGGGGCCTGCTTGAACAGCTTGCCGACGAAATCCTTGGCCTTGTTCTCATCGCCGCCATTCTTCAGCACATAACCCCATGCCGACAGGTAGGTATAGCGGCCGTTGCCCGAGGTTTTCGGGTTGGGCACGATCACTTGCACGCCGTCCTTGAGCAGGTCCGGCCAATCCTTCAGCGCTTTCGGATTGCCCTTGCGCACGATAAACACGGTGGCCGAGGTGAACGGCGCGCTGTTGTTCGGCAGGCGGGTGACCCAGTTCTCCGGAACCAGCTTGCCGTTGTCGGCCAAGGCATTGATGTCAGTCGCCATGTTCATGGTGATGACATCCGCCGGCAGCCCATCGATTACCGAGCGCGCCTGCTTGCTCGAACCGCCGAAGGACATCTGCACGGTGATGTTTTCGTTGTGCTCGGCCTGCCAGTGTTTCTGGAACGCGGCGTTGTAGTCCTTGTAGAAGTCCCGCATCACGTCGTAGGAAACGTTAAGTAGAGTCGGGGCGGCGTGGGCCAGGCTGCCGAACGCCAGGCCGGCGGCGAGGAGGGAGGCGCCAAAGAAATTCTTCACTGCGAGGTCCTTTTTATTGGCAAGGGATGCGGGCGATAAGCCAGCACCCTAGCGATTAGCTTATAGGTCATCAAGAATTAAAAAGTGCTTTGCTTATTCCAATTTCTTAAACAGCGCGTTACCGCAACGAGAACAGAAAGCAGCGCCATGTTCATGGTTGTTTTTGCTGCACACCGGGCAATTGTGCTTGAGCTGGTCACCGCGCATGGCGGTGGCCAGTTCCGCAGTGAAGATACCCGTCGGCACAGCGATGATCGAGTAGCCGGTGATCATCACCAGGGACGAAACCACTTGGCCCAGCGGCGTCTTCGGCACGATGTCGCCGAAGCCTACGGTGGTCAATGTCACGATAGCCCAATAGATGCCCTTGGGAATGCTGGTGAAACCATGCTCGGGACCTTCGATGACATACATCAGCGTGCCAAACACCGTGACCAGGGTCGACACGCTGACCAGGAACACGATGATCTTCTGCTTGCTGCCGCGCAGTGCGGCCAATAGATAGTTGGCCTGCTTGAGGTAAGGACTGAGCTTGAGGACGCGGAAAATCCGCAGCATGCGGATGATCCGCACGATCAGCAGGTACTGGGCATCGCTGTAGTACAACGCGAGGATGCCCGGCACGATCGCCAGCAGATCCACCAGGCCATAAAAGCTGAACGCATAGCGCAGCGGCTTGGGCGAGCAGTACAGGCGCAGGCCGTATTCAACGATGAAAATGAACGTGAAACCCCACTCGATGTAGGCCAGCAGGGCCGCGTAGTTCTTGTGCACGCTGTCGATGCTGTCGAGCATCACGATCACCAGGCTGGCGAGGATGATCAACAGCAGCGTGCTGTCGAAGCGTCGACCGGCCACCGTGTCGGTCTGGAAGATGATCACGTAGAGGCGTTCACGCCAGTTGTTGCTGTCCATAACCTTCGCCTGAACCAATGATCAGCGCAGCCTAGGGTGATTGCCCCGCAGAGCGCAAGGCGCGATGTCGAGACAGGCTGGGTGCCACAAGCGCGCGGTGGCATGCACCAGCCAGCACGCGAGAATGAAAGGCGCCGTCAGCGGCGCCACGCCCAGCGCCGCGAAGCCCGGTGCGAGAAGGATTGCCAGCAGCACGCCCGCCAGCGGCCGCCATGGCTTGCGCGCGTGTTGGCCGAGGGCCACGGCTACCAATGCCGGGTTGTAGCCGCCCAAGCCGGACAAGGTGTGCGGGCTGTCGTGCAGCCAGGCAAAGGCAAAGCCTGCGACGGAACCGAACAGCGCCCAGCCGGCGGCGCGACGGTTGGCGATCAGCAGGCCGGTGGTGATCAGCACACCAGCCAGGGGCTGGTCGAGAAACATGACCTGGCCCAGGCCGTTCAGCGGGGCAAGCAACAGGTTGGATAGGGTCGTGTCCAGCGCGGCGGGCGGAGGCGCGGGCGGGGCGAAACCCAATTGCAACCAGCCGAGCCCGACGAAAGGCGCTGTGTAGGCGGGCAGGCAGCGTGGGCCTCGGGTGCGCTTGAGCCACTGTTGGGTCAGCATTGCGCTGAGGCCGCCAGCGGCGATGATCGATGGCGGCAACAGGGCTGACCAAGGCAATACCAGGCTCAGCAGCAAACCCAGCAGGATGCCGTTATAGCTGAACAGCCCGGCCTGCCGATCCTCCTTGGCATAACCACGCCGTTGGGCCGTCAGCAATCCGGCCACGCCGCCCAGCAACGCGCCGCCGAACAAGGCTGGCGCGGTGAGCAGAATCGCCAAGAGGCAGAACAGGCCGCACAGGGGATGGCGCTGAAGGAAAATCTGGCTGAAGCCGTTGAGCAGGGCGGTGGCCCAGTCGGGGCAGTGGGTATTGGGCATGATTGGTGTGTGTCAGAGGGATCGGGTCGACTTCATCGCGAGCAGGCTCGCTCCCACACTGGATTTGCGG
>NZ_JBHFJB010000004.1:61295-64082 GCF_057334555.1 Pseudomonas sp. AGC41 | reverse complement strand
TGTGGGAGCGAGCCTGCTCGCGAAGGGGCCAGTACAGGCGCTAGATGAGGGTCTCGATACGCAGCGAGTTGGTCGACCCCGGCTGCCCGAACGGCACGCCGGCGGTAATCAGCAAGGTGTCGCCACGCTGGGCCATGCCCTGGGCCTGGGCGATTTCCAGTGCGGTGGAACATACTTCGTCGACCTGCCGCAGCCGATCGTTGACCACCGAATGCACGCCCCACGCGACGGTCAGGCGACGGGCCGCCTGCAGGTTGGGCGTCAGGTTGAGGATCGGCACCGTCGGCCGTTCCCGCGCCGCCCGCAGGCTGGAGCTGCCCGACTCGCTGTAGTTAACCAGCACCGCCACGGGCAGCACGTTGCTGATACGGCGGATCGCGCAACTGATGGCGTCCGAGACCGTGGCCTCGGCTTTCGGTCGGCTGACGTCGAGTTGTGCCTGGTAGTCCGGGCCGTTTTCCACCTGGCGGATGATCTTGCTCATCATCTGCACGGCTTCGAGGGGATAGTCGCCCGAGGCGGTTTCCGCCGACAGCATCACCGCGTCGGCACCTTCGGCCACGGCGTTGGCGACATCGGTGACTTCGGCGCGGGTCGGCGCCGGAGAGAAGCGCATCGACTCGAGCATCTGTGTCGCCACCACCACCGGTTTGCCGAGGGCGCGGCAGGTGCCGATGATGTTTTTCTGGATCTGCGGCACGCTCTCGGCCGGCACCTCGACGCCCAGGTCACCCCGGGCAACCATGATCGCGTCGCTCAGTTCGGCGATTTCCCGCAGTTGGGCGACGGCCGAGGGCTTCTCGATCTTGGCCATCAGGAACGCCTTGTCACCGATCAGCGCGCGGGCTTCGCGAATGTCCTCGGCACGCTGCACGAACGACAGCGCCACCCAGTCCACGCCCAGCTCCAGGCCGAAGCGCAGGTCGCGGCGGTCCTTGGCGGTCAGTGGGCTCAGGTCAAGCACGGCCTGGGGCACGTTCACGCCCTTGCGGTCCGACAGTTCGCCACCGTTGAGCACCTCGGTATCGATGGCGTCGGTGTGTCTGGCGGTTACCCGCAGGCGCAGCTTGCCGTCATCGAGCAGCAAGTCCATGCCCGGCTCCAGCGCGGCGATGATTTCCGGGTGGGGCAGGTTGACCCGACGCTGATCGCCCGGCGTCGGGTCCAGGTCCAGGCGCAAGGCTTGACCGCGCTGCAACAGCACCTTGCCATCGGCGAACTTGCCGACCCGCAGTTTTGGCCCTTGCAGGTCCATCAGGATGCCCAGCGGGTAATTGAGCTGCTGCTCGACTTCGCGGATCCACTGGTAGCGCTGGGCGTGGTCGGCGTGGTCGCCATGGCTGAAGTTCAGGCGAAAGATGTTCACTCCGGCCTGCACCAGTTCGCGGATGTCATCGATCCCACGGGTGGCGGGACCGAGTGTCGCGAGGATCTTGACCTTCTTGTCAGGCGTCATTTTTCGGGTTCTCGAGGATCAGGATGGCGCGAAAGTCATTGACGTTGGTGCGGGTCGGCTCGGTGACGATCAACCCGTCCAGCGCGGCGAAGTAGCCGTAGCCGTTGTTGTTATCCAGTTCATCGCTGGCGTTCAGGCCCAGCTCGGTGGCGCGGCGATAGCTGTCCGGGGTCATGATGGCGCCGGCGTTGTCTTCGGAGCCGTCGATGCCGTCGGTGTCTCCCGCCAGCGCATAGATGCCGGGGTGGCCCTTGAGGCTGTCGGTCAGGCTCAGGAGGAATTCGGCGTTGCGCCCGCCACGGCCATTGCCGCGCACGGTGACCGTGGTTTCGCCGCCGGAGAGGATCACGCACGGCGCAGCCAAGGGCTGGCCGTGCAGGGCGATTTGCCGGGCGATGCCGGCGTGGACCTTCGCCACGTCCCGGGATTCGCCTTCCAGGTCACCGAGGATCAATGGGCTGAAACCGGCCTGGCGAGCTTTTACCGCCGCGGCTTCGAGGGATTGCTGGGGGCGGGCGATGAGCTGGAAATGACTGCGCGTCAGGCTCGGGTCGCCGGGCTTGACGGTCTCCGATTCCGGGCTTTGCAGCCAGCTGCGCACCGAGGCCGGGATCTCGATGCCGTAGCGCTTGAGAATCGCCAGCGCGTCGGCCGAAGTGCTCGGGTCGGCCACGGTGGGACCGGAGGCGATGACCGTGGCGAGGTCGCCGGGCACATCGGAAATCGCGTAGGTATAGACGGTCGCCGGCCAGCAGGCCTTGCCCAGTCGGCCACCCTTGATCGCCGAGAGGTGCTTGCGCACGCAATTCATCTCGCCAATGGTGGCGCCGGACTTGAGCAGGGCCTTGTTGATCGATTGCTTGTCGGCCAGGGTGATGCCGGCCGCCGGCAAGGCCAGCAACGCCGAGCCCCCGCCGGACAGCAGGAAGATCACCCGGTCGTCTTCGTTGAGGTTGCTGACGAGTTCGAGCACCCGTCCGGCCACTTCCAGGCCAGCGGCGTCCGGTACTGGATGAGCGGCTTCGACCACTTCGATTTTCTCGCAGGGCGCGCCATGGCCGTAGCGGGTCACCACCAGGCCGCTGACTTCGCCGCGCCAGCAGCGCTCGACCACCTGCGCCATGGCCGCGGCGGCCTTG
Source organism: Pseudomonas sp. AGC41 (assembly GCF_057334555.1). Classification (NCBI taxonomy): domain Bacteria; kingdom Pseudomonadati; phylum Pseudomonadota; class Gammaproteobacteria; order Pseudomonadales; family Pseudomonadaceae; genus Pseudomonas; species Pseudomonas sp. AGC41. The sequence continues at coordinate 61,487 of NZ_JBHFJB010000004.1, read as the reverse complement.
CCGGCACCGATGACGATCACCCGACCGCTGCGGTCAGCGGGCAGGTACTGTTCGAGGACGTGCTGCGGATGGGCCGCGTCGATGGCCGTGGCAAACAGCTCGCGCAGCAATTGTTGCGGATCGACCGACATGGCGGGCTCCCGATTTTTATTATTGGCTGAGGCGACTCGGTTACCTGTGGGAGGGGGGGGG
>NZ_JBHFJB010000004.1:60217-61182 GCF_057334555.1 Pseudomonas sp. AGC41 | reverse complement strand
TCCCACAGGGTTCTCTGATGTGTCAGTTGTCGCGAATCGAGAAATTGGCCATGTGCTCCAGCCCCTTGATCAGTGCCGAGTGATCCCAATTGCTGCCACCGATGGCTGCGCAGGTGCTGAACACTTGCTGGGCGTTGGCGGTGTTGGGCAGGTTGATGTTCAGTTCCCTGGCGCCTTGCAGGGCCAGGTTCAGGTCTTTCTGGTGCAGGCTGATGCGGAAGCCCGGGTCGAAGGTGCCCTTGATCATGCGCTCACCGTGCACTTCGAGGATCTTCGACGAGGCGAAACCGCCCATCAGCGCTTCACGAACCTTGGCCGGGTCGGCCCCGTTCTTCGAGGCGAACAGCAGGGCCTCGGCCACGGCCTGGATGTTCAGCGCGACGATGATCTGGTTCGCCACCTTGGCGGTCTGGCCATCGCCGTTGCCGCCCACCAGGGTGATGTTCTTGCCCATCGCCTGGAACAATGGCAGCGCGCGCTCGAACGCGGCGCTGTCGCCACCGACCATGATGCTCAGGGTCGCGGCCTTGGCGCCGACTTCACCGCCCGATACAGGGGCGTCGAGGTACTGCGCGCCTTTTTCATTGATCTTCGTCGCGAACGCCTTGGTGGCGGTGGGGGAGATCGAGCTCATGTCGATCACCACCTTGCCCGCGCCCACGCCGGCCGCTACGCCGTCGGCGCGGAACAGCACGTCCTCGACCTGTGGGGTGTCCGGGACCATGACGATGATGAACTCGGCCTCCTGGGCGACTTCCTTCGGGTTGGCCAGCGCCACCGCGCCGCCGGCCACGAGGTCGGCCGGGGCAGCGTCGTGATGCTGGGTCAGGAACAGGCTGTGACCGGCCTTTTGCAGGTTCAGTGCCATGGGATGGCCCATGATGCCGGTGCCGATGAATCCGATTTTAGCCATGTGGAAATCCTCTTTTATTAAAGTGCCCCGCGGACTCTGTGGCGGGGGGGGG
>NZ_JBHFJB010000004.1:54228-60194 GCF_057334555.1 Pseudomonas sp. AGC41 | reverse complement strand
GAAATCCATCGGTGAAAAAAACATGCGTCTGCTTCGCAGCCGAGCGGGAGCAACCCCCCCCCCCACAAAAGCTCGTGTCAGGTCAGATCGCGTTATGGCTTTTCAGCCAACCCAATCCCGCTTCGGTGGTGGTCAGCGGCTTGTATTCGCAGCCGACCCAACCCTGATAACCGATGCGATCCAGGTGTTCGAACAGGAACCGATAATTGATCTCGCCGGTGCCGGGCTCGTTGCGGCCCGGGTTGTCCGCCAGTTGCACATGGTTGATCTCGCCCAGGTGCGCCGACAGCGTCCGGGCCAGGTCGCCTTCCATGATTTGCATGTGATAGATGTCGTATTGCAGGAACAGGTTGGCGCTGCCCACCTGCTCGCGGATCGCCAGGGCCTGGGCGGTGTTGTTCAGGAAGAAACCCGGAATGTCGCGGGTGTTGATGGCTTCCATCACCAGCTTGATGCCGGCGCCCTGGAGCTTCTCCGCGGCGTACTTCAGGTTGGCGACGAAGGTTTTTTCTGCCAGCGCTTCGTCGCACTTCTGCGAACGGATCCCGGCCAGGCAATTGACCTGGGTGTTGCCCAGCACCTTGGCATAGGCAATCGCCAGGTCGACCCCGGCGCGGAACTCCTCGACCCGGTCCGGCAGGCAGGCGATACCGCGCTCACCCTTGGCCCAGTCGCCGGCTGGCAGGTTGAACAGCACCTGGGTCAGGCCATGGGCATCGAGCAGGGTCTTGAGTTCAGCGGAGCTGTAGTCGTAGGGAAACAGGTATTCGACACCACTGAAACCGGCCTTGGCGGCCGCTTCGAAACGGGCGAGGAAATCCTGCTCGGTAAACAGCATGGACAGGTTGGCGGCGAAACGCGGCATGGTGGTCTCCTGTAAATAGTTGGCAGGTCCTTGTGGGAGCGAGCCTGCTCGCGATGACGGCCTTTCAGCCATATCTCTATCAACTGACCCACCGCTTTCGCGAGCAGGCTCGCTCCCACAGGAGAAGGTCAGTCGAGCAATGAAATCGCGGTGGGTGCATCGTTACCCACCAGCGCCAGGTCTTCAAATTCATTGACGGCGTTGATCTCGGTGCCCATGGAAATGTTGGTCACCCGCTCAAGGATGATCTCGACGATCACCGGCACCCTGAATTCTTCGATCATCTCCTGGGCCTTGCGCAGCGCTGGCTGGATACCTGACGGCTCGAACACCCGCAATGCCTTGCAACCCAGACCCTCGGCCACGGCCACGTGGTCCACGCCATAACCGTTGAGTTCCGGGGCGTTGAGGTTGTCGAACGACAGCTGCACGCAGTAGTCCATGTCGAAGCCGCGCTGAGCCTGGCGGATCAAGCCCAGGTAGGAGTTGTTCACCACGACGTGGATGTAGGGCAGCTTGAATTGTGCGCCCACCGCGAGTTCTTCGATCATGAACTGGAAATCATAGTCGCCCGACAGCGCCACGACCTGGCGATCCGGATCGGCCTTGACCACTCCCAGCGCGGCCGGAATGGTCCAGCCCAAAGGACCGGCCTGGCCGCAGTTGATCCAGTGGCGTGGTTTGTAGACGTGGAGGAACTGCGCCCCGGCGATCTGCGACAGACCGATGGTGCTGACGTAGCAGGTGTCCTTGCCAAACACTTGGTTCATTTCCTCGTAGACGCGCTGCGGCTTCACCGGCACGTTGTCGAAATGGGTCTTGCGTTGCAGGCTGGCCTTGCGCTGCTGGCAATCCTGAAGCCAGGCGCTGCGATCCTTCAGCTTGCCGGCAGCCTGCCACTCACGGGCCACTTCGATGAACACGGTCAGGGCCGAGGCTGCGTCGGAAACGATGCCCAGGTCGGGGGTGAATACCCGGCCGATCTGGGTCGGTTCGATGTCGACGTGAATGAACGTGCGGCCTTCGGTGTAGACGTCCACCGAACCCGTGTGGCGGTTGGCCCAACGGTTGCCAACGCCCAGCACCACGTCCGACTTGAGCAAGGTTGCATTGCCGTAGCGGTGCGAGGTTTGCAGGCCGACCATGCCGACCATCAATGGGTGATCGTCCGGAATCGTGCCCCAGCCCATCAAGGTCGGGATCACCGGGATGCCGGTGAGCTCGGCAAACTCCACCAGCAAGTCGCTGGCATCGGCATTGATGATGCCGCCACCGGCCACCAGCAATGGGCGCTCGGCCTGATTCAGCATCGCCAGGGCCTTCTCGATCTGCACCCGATTGGCGGCCGGCTTGGCCAGGGGCAGCGGCTGATAGGCGTCGATGTCGAATTCGATCTCGGCCATCTGCACGTCGAACGGCAAGTCAATCAGCACCGGACCCGGACGGCCGGAGCGCATCTCGAAGAAGGCCTTCTGGAAGGCGTAGGGCACCTGTCCCGGCTCCAGCACCGTAGTCGCCCATTTGGTCACCGGCTTGACGATGCTGGTGATATCCACCGCCTGGAAATCTTCCTTGTGCATACGGGCGCGGGGCGCTTGTCCGGTGATGCACAGGATCGGGATAGAGTCGGCCGAAGCGCTGTAGAGGCCAGTGACCATGTCGGTGCCCGCCGGCCCCGAAGTGCCGATGCACACGCCGATGTTGCCGGCTTTTGTCCGGGTGTAGCCCTCGGCCATGTGCGAGGCGCCTTCAACGTGCCGAGCGAGGACATGATCGATGCCGCCAACCTTTTGCAGGGCGGAGTACAGCGGGTTGATCGCGGCACCCGGAATGCCGAAGGCGGTGTCCACGCCTTCGCGGCGCATCACCAGGACGGCGGCTTCGATTGCTCTCATTTTGCTCATCGTTTTGTGCCTCTTACGTTTTGTAATTGTATACAAGTGGCTGTGGGATAGAGTTTATTCACGGCGGGCGGCTTAGGTCAATTGATTTTCTCAAGCAGCTGTTTGGTTCGTCAGATGCCAGATTTTTCTGATGCCTTTTGTCGTTTAAGGTGAATTGAGAAAATTATTGTATACAAAATTAGCTCTTGTTGTGTTCTATTTGCTGAATTCGGTTTTGCTGAAAGTAAAGCCTCGAGGCTCTCCCATGACCAAAGAAGGACAGCACCCATGAGCGATCTCACCTTGAAAATCGCCGTCAGCCTGGCAGGGCAAGCCCTTGCCGCAGGCCGCGAGATCAGCGCAGCCCCCTTGACCGTCGCGATCCTGGACAGCGGCGGACACCTCATAGCCTTGCAGCGCGAGGACGGCGCGAGTCTGCTACGCCCGCAAATCGCCATTGGCAAGGCCTGGGGCGCAATCGCCCTGGGCAAGGGCTCACGCCTGCTGGCTCAGGACGCCCAGCAACGCCCCGCGTTCTTTGCGGCGTTGAATGGTCTGGGTCAAAGCAACATCGTGCCGGCGCCGGGCGGGGTGTTGATCAGGGATCAGGACGGGAAGGTAATGGGGGCGATTGGTGTTAGCGGGGACGTTTCGGATGTGGATGAGCAGGTGGCGGTGAGGGCGGTGGAGGTGTTGGGGTTGAGGGCGGATGCGGGGGCTTGATGTGTTCTGACTGAGCCTGCCATTTCGCGAGCAGGCTCGCTCCCACAAGGGATTTGGGTTGTTCGCAGTTTTGAAGCCAACAACGAACCCTGTGGGAGCGAGCCTGCTCGCGAAGGCAATCCTACTGACACATCCAGCTAAAAGTTGGTACTACGCCTGGACATTCGGCGGGCTAGCCTTCCTCCTGGCTCAACCAAAAAAGGACATGGAATGCCTGGCTTATCTGTTTCACATCGGCTGCGTATCGGCCGCTATTCCGAATCCAATCGGATCTACCTATTAACCACGAATACACTTGGGCGGGAGCCTGTTTTCAAGGACGTCTTCCTCGGCAGGTTGGTCGTCGGTCAATTTCGACAGGCTCAGGACCAGGGTTTTGCCAACTCGTTAGCCTGGGTGGTCATGCCCGACCATTTCCACTGGTTGATCGAACTGCGCAAGGGATCCTTGAGTGAGTTGATGCAAAGGACTAAATCACTGAGTGCCAAGGCTGTGAATCTGCGCCTGAACAATAAAATCAGCCTTTGGCAGCGAGGATTTCATGACCGGGCACTGCGGCGGGAAGACGATCTGGTATTTATGGCGCGCTATGTCGTCGCCAACCCACAGCGGGCAGGGCTGGTAAAGCGACTAGGCGACTATCCGCTGTGGGATGCCATCTGGTTTTGACTTGAAACCGAGGCGTTGCCTTCGCGAGCAGGCTCGCTCCCACAAGGGATTCAGGTTGCTCGCAGATTCTGTATTCACAGCAAAACCCTGTGGGAGCGAGCCTGCTCGCGAATGGGGCGCCGCGGTGATTCAGTCCACCTCACACCCCTTCAAAACCAACCGGATAATCGTCTGCGCCGCCGCTTCGTAATCCGCTTCGTCGAGCTTGGCCTTGCCGGTCACGGCGCTGATCTGCCAGTCGAAATCGGCGTAGGTCTGGGTGGCGGCCCAGATGCTGAACATCAGGTGGTTGGGGTCGATGGGGGCGATTTGGCCGCGGTCGATCCAGGTCTGGATGCAGTCGATGTTGTGTCTGGCCTGGGCGTTGAGTTGTTCGACCAGGTCGGCACTGAGGTGCGGGGCACCGTGCATGATTTCACTGGCGAAGACTTTCGAGGCGAAAGGCAGGTCGCGGGAGATGCGGATCTTGGAGCGGATGTAGTGGCTCAATACTTCGCCCGGCTCGCCGTCGGCGTTGAAGGGCGTGGAAGCCTGGAGGATCGGCTCGATGATGCTTTCCAGAACCTCGCGGTAGAGGTTTTCCTTGGATTTGAAGTAGTAGTAGACGTTGGGTTTGGGCAGGCCCGCCTTGGCCGCGATGTCGCTGGTTTTGGTCGCGGCGAAGCCCTTGTCGGCAAACTCTTCGCTGGCGGCACGCAGGATCAGTTCTTTGTTGCGCTCGCGGATAGTGCTCATAAACCCTGGGGTTCCTTGCCGGTTCTGGCGGTGGCGCATGGTAGCACCGGCCTCGCGAGACGCTCAAGAATGCCCCGAGGCGGCCCGCTCGCGGTATGCTGCGCAGCATTATTGTTCAAGGAGCCCCTCCATGGCTGGAAGCAGTTTGCTGGTTTTGATCGACGACATCGCCACCGTGCTCGACGATGTGGCGCTGATGACCAAAATGGCCGCCAAGAAAACCGCCGGCGTGCTCGGCGACGACCTGGCGCTGAATGCCCAGCAAGTCTCCGGCGTGCGGGCCGAGCGGGAGCTGCCGGTTGTCTGGGCGGTGGCCAAGGGGTCCTTCATCAACAAGCTGATCCTCGTGCCGTCGGCGTTGGCAATCAGTGCCTTCGTGCCTTGGCTGGTAACGCCCTTGTTGATGGTGGGCGGTGCTTACCTGTGTTTCGAAGGGTTCGAAAAACTCGCCCACAAGTTCCTTCACAGCAGGGCTGAAGACCAGGCCGGGCATGCGCAACTGGTGGAGGCGGTGGCCGACCCGGCGGTGGACCTGGTGGCCTTCGAAAAGGACAAGATCAAAGGCGCGGTGCGCACCGACTTCATTCTCTCGGCGGAAATCATCGCCATCACCCTCGGCACCGTCGCCGATGCGCCGCTGACCCAGCAGGTCATTGTGCTGTCGGGCATCGCGATTGTCATGACCGTCGGCGTGTACGGCCTGGTAGCGGGGATCGTCAAGCTCGATGACCTGGGCTTGTGGCTGACCCAAAAGCCAGGGCAGGCCGCCAAAAGCATCGGCGGCGCCATCCTGCGCGCCGCGCCCTACATGATGAAAAGCCTGTCGGTGATCGGTACGGCGGCGATGTTCCTGGTGGGCGGCGGCATCCTGACCCATGGCGTACCGGCGCTGCATCACTGGATCGAAGGCGTAGCGGCCAGTGCCGGCGGCGCCGGGTTCATCGTGCCGACGCTGCTCAATGCGGTGGCGGGGATTGTCGCGGGGGCAGCGGTGTTGGCGGGTGTGCTCGTCGTGAGCAAAATCTGGAAAGCGCTGAAAGGCTAGAACTGGCAATACGAAACAAATGTGGGAGCGAGCTTGCTCGCGAATG
>NZ_JBHFJB010000004.1:50705-54208 GCF_057334555.1 Pseudomonas sp. AGC41 | reverse complement strand
CGCTCCCACAATGGGTTTTGCAGTTGCCGAAAGTTATTCGGCGATCTGCAACTTGCGCGACTCGGTGTACACGTAACGCACCTTCTCATATTCGAACGGCGAGTTCAGCTGGCCGTAGCGGAAGCTGGTCTGGTAGCGCCTGTCCACGCCGCGCAACAGCAGCAGTTCCGGGTGGTTGGAGCTGACTTCCGAGACGTTCAGGAAGTTGATCGCCGATTCCGCGGTGTAGTCCACCAGCAGGCCCGAAGTGTCGCGCAGGTTCGAAGGACCGAAGATCGGCAGCACGAAATACGCGCCGCCGGGCACACCATAGAAACCCAGGGTCTGGCCGAAGTCCTCGCTCTGGCGCGGCAGGCCCATGGCGGTGGCCGGGTCCCAGAGGCCGGCGATGCCGACGGTTGTGTTTAGAAGCAGGCGCGCCGTGGTTTCCATCGAACGCTTGCCCTTGAATTGCAGCAGGCTGTTCATCAGGTTCGGCACGTCCCCCAGATTGTTGAAGAAATTGCTGACGCCGGTGCGCACGAAGCTCGGAGTGACGTAGCGGTAGCCGTCGACAACAGGCAGGAAGACCCATTGGTCAAAGCGGTAGTTGAAGTGGTAGACGCGGCGGTTCCACGATTCCAGCGGGTCGTAGACGTTCAAGGCGTTGAGCGTCGAGCGTTCGAATTCGCGCTGGTCCAGGCCCGGGTTGAACTTGAGTTTGGTCAGCGGCTCCTTGAAGCCGTCCGAATCCACCACCACCGGCGCATTGGCCTTGCTGTTATCGGCGTGGACCAGGCCCGCACTCATTAACGCGGCGATAAGCAGGAGGTATTTAGCCACGGAAGAACTCCAGCATGGCGTCGCTGTTGACGCGGTAGTTAAGGTTGCCGCAATGGCCGCCCAATGGGTAAACGGTCAGGCGGTCGCCAAAGGTCTTGCGCAGAAAGCCGAGGTCGCCGGGGCCGAGAATCACATCGTCGGCGTTGTGCATCACGGCAATTTTCGTGCTGGCCTGCAGATAATCCTTCAGCGCGTAGAGACTGACCTGATCGACCAGTTGCAACAGGCTGCCGCCGTCGGTGCGCGCACGCCACATCGGGATCACCTGTTCGGTGAGGTAGCAGTCGAAATCGCATTGCAGCGCGCGCTTGAGAAAGGGCGTCAGACTGGTGCTTTCAGTGATCGGGAACTTCGGCGGGATGATCAGGCCGCGACGGTTGATCAGGTCCGAGGTAAAGGCAATGTCGGCCGCCGAGAAACGGAACGAGGTGCCGATCAGCATCGCCATCTGTTCGTTGGTCAGGTGTTGCTTGGACTGCTGGAAGTCATAAAGCAGGGCATCGTTGAGATCGATGTAGCCTTTCTGCTGGAAGTAGCGGGTCAGCTTGTTCAGCACCAGTTCATAGAATGTCGTGGTGCTGTTGATGCCCTTGACCTCGGTCTGGACCAGCTTGTCCAGGTTGGTGATAGAGGTGTAGAGATTCACCGGCGGGTTCAGCAACAGGACTTTCTTGAAGTTGAAACTGCGCCGGGTCTCGTCCAGGTGCGCAACGAAGGCTGCGTCCAGGGCGCCGAGGCTGTAGCCGGTCAGGTAGTACTCGGTGACGGGCACTTTCGGATTTTGCGCGCGCACGGCCTGCATCACGCGGTACATGTCTTCGGCGTCTTCCTTGGTGATGCCCGGTGTGGCGAAGCGCGAAGCGGCACTCATGAAATCAAAACTGGTGGGCGATGATAGCTGCACCACGTGGTAGCCGGCCTTGTAGTAGAGGCGCTTCAAATACTCGTTGAGCGTGCTGTCATACCGCGCACCGGTGCCGGCGATCAGGAAGATCAGCGGCGCGGGTTTGTCCTGGGTGGCCATGCGGTAGGTGAGGCTTTTCACAGGCCAGAAATTGTCCGGCAGGATGAATTCGCGCTCCGGACGCAGGGTCAGGCTCTGGTCCGACTGGTTGATGTCCTCATCGAGCGGCAGCTCCGGGCGCAGGTCCGGCGGCGTGGTGGCGATGGTCGCCTCGAACGGGTTGGTCAAGGGGTAGCCATAGCTGGCGGCGTCGACATCCACCGCCAGCGCGGACGCACTCAGGATAAGGCCGCCGACGAGGGCAGCGAAGCGCAAGGAACGGAGCATGTCTGGATCCCTAAGAGGAAGGTGCCTAATGAAGTTCGCAGCCTATGACCACCGAAGCGAAGCCAAGTGCCATGACGGCTGCAAAACAAGCGCGGACGGGTCGCGATAGTAGCGGGACGATACACGGTGAGGCGTGGTGACCGCTAGTGACCCGGCGGCTCGCCTGGCTCAGACATGCAAGATTTGATCGAAATCCGCGGTCTGAAACGCCTGGAATGGCTTGCTGGCTTTCTGATGTCGTTTCTCGCTGCCTCAGCGTCGCAGACAGAGCAGGTTCCAGAGCGGCGCAGGTTGATGATCAGCCTGTCAGTACTCCACTGGCGTTCGAACCGGTTTGCAGGTGAGCGTGATGGGGGCGCTGTGCACCATAACAATACGTTGACGCTGCTCGGCATCCGTCGGGCGCAGCACTTTCGGGGAAGTAACGATGAAGATGCGACGACTCTTGGGCGCAGGTGCCGCACTGGTACTGGCGATCAGCTCCACCCTGGCCAGCGCCGAAACCAAAACCCTGAGCATTGGTTATGTCGACGGCTGGTCCGACAGCGTCGCGACCACCCACGTGGCGGCCGAGGTGATCAAGCAGAAACTCGGTTATGACGTGAAGCTGCAAGCGGTGGCGACCGGGATCATGTGGCAGGGCGTGGCTACCGGCAAGCTCGATGCGATGCTTTCGGCCTGGCTGCCGGTGACTCACGGTGACTACTGGACGAAGAACAAGGACCAGGTGGTCGACTACGGCCCCAACTTCAAGGACGCCAAGATCGGCCTGATCGTGCCGGAGTACGTCAAGGCCAAGTCGCTGGAAGACCTCAAGACCGACGACACCTTCAAGAAACGCATCGTCGGCATCGACGCCGGCTCAGGCGTGATGCTCAAGACCGAACAAGCCATCAAGGACTACGACCTGAGCGGTTATCAACTCAAGGCCAGCTCCGGCGCCGGCATGATTGCCGAGTTGACCCGTGCCGAGAAGAAAAACGAGTCCATCGCCGTCACTGGTTGGGTGCCGCACTGGATGTTCGCCAAGTGGAAACTGCGTTTCCTGGAAGATCCGAAGGGTGTTTACGGCGCGGCTGAAACCGTAAACAGCATCGGCAGCAAAGGCCTGGAAGCGAAGGCGCCGGAAGTGGTCGCGTTCCTGAAGAAATTCCAGTGGGCCTCGAAAGACGAAATCGGTGAAGTCATGCTGGCGATCCAGGAAGGCGCCAAACCAGACGCCGCCGCCAAGGATTGGGTTGCCAAGCACCCGGACCGCGTGAAGGAGTGGACCGGCAAATAAACGGCCTGGTCTGACTGTTCCGAAAAACCGCATGACGGTGTGTCATGCGGTTTTTTTGTGCCCGTGATTCCTGAATTCGACGCACCCCCTGTGGGGGGGGGGGGGGGG
>NZ_JBHFJB010000004.1:48398-50661 GCF_057334555.1 Pseudomonas sp. AGC41 | reverse complement strand
ACCCAGCATTGATCCGCAACAGCTTTCGCGAGCAGGCTCGCTCCCACAGAGGGCAGGGGCAATTGCGAAAATATCCGGGAAACTGGCAAAACCGTCATGTCGTTCTAATACTAAGGTCGTCTGGAACCTGGCCTTGAGCCGCATAGAGTAGGCTCGTTCCAACTTAAATCTGTGCTGCGAGGATAAAAACAATGAACGACAGCATTTACCTCTCGATACAAAACAGCCCGCGCTTCAAGGAGCTGGTGAGTAAAAGGGAAAGGTTCGCCTGGATTCTCTCGGCGATCATGCTAGGGCTTTACTCGGGATTCATCCTGTTGATTGCCTACGGGCCGCATATTCTCGGCGCCAAGATCACGCCTGAGGGAACGATCACCTGGGGCATTCCCATCGGGATCGGCCTGATTCTCTCGGCTTTCGTGCTGACCGGGATTTACGTACGGCGCGCCAATGGCGAGTTCGACGACCTGAACAATGCGATTCTCAAGGAGGCTCAGCAATGATCCGGCGTCTACTGGCTCTTTTGAGCATCGCTGCGTTCGCACCGAGCGTCTGGGCGGCGGATGCCGTGGCGGGGGCTGTGCAGAAACAACCCCTCAACGTCGCGGCTATCCTGATGTTCGTGGCCTTCGTCGGCGCGACTCTGTACATCACCTACTGGGCATCCAAGAAAAACAACTCGGCGGCCGACTACTATGCGGCCGGCGGCAAGATCACCGGCTTCCAGAACGGCCTGGCGATCGCCGGCGACTACATGTCGGCGGCCTCCTTCCTGGGTATTTCCGCGCTGGTGTTCACGTCCGGTTATGACGGCCTGATCTACTCCATCGGCTTCCTGGTGGGCTGGCCGATCATTCTGTTCCTGATCGCCGAGCGCCTGCGCAACCTGGGTAAATACACCTTTGCCGACGTGGCGTCCTATCGCCTCGGGCAAACCCAGATCCGCAGTCTGTCCGCCTGCGGCTCGCTGGTGGTGGTGGCGTTCTACTTGATCGCGCAAATGGTCGGTGCCGGCAAGCTGATCCAGCTGCTGTTCGGCCTGGACTACCACGTTGCGGTGATCCTGGTCGGTATCCTGATGTGCCTCTACGTGCTATTCGGCGGCATGCTGGCGACCACCTGGGTACAGATCATCAAGGCCGTGCTGTTGCTGTCGGGTGCTTCGTTCATGGCGCTGATGGTGATGAAGCACGTCAACTTCGACTTCAACATGCTGTTTGCCGAAGCGGTCAAGGTTCACCCGAAAGGTGAGGCGATCATGAGCCCTGGCGGCCTGGTGAAGGATCCGATCTCGGCCTTCTCCCTCGGCCTGGCGCTGATGTTCGGTACCGCCGGCCTGCCACACATCCTGATGCGCTTCTTCACCGTGAGCGACGCCAAGGAAGCTCGCAAGAGCGTGCTGTATGCCACTGGCTTCATCGGCTACTTCTACATCCTGACCTTCATCATCGGCTTCGGCGCGATCCTGCTGGTCAGCACCAACCCGGCCTTCAAGGACGCGGCAGGTGCCTTGCTGGGCGGCAACAACATGGCGGCGGTGCATCTGTCCAATGCGGTTGGCGGCAGCATCTTCCTGGGCTTCATCTCGGCGGTGGCGTTCGCGACCATCCTGGCGGTGGTAGCGGGCCTGACCCTGGCCGGTGCCTCGGCGGTGTCCCATGACCTGTACGCTAGCGTGATCAAGAAAGGCAAGGCCAACGAGAAGGACGAGATTCGCGTCTCGAAGATCACCACCATTGCCCTGGCAGTGCTGGCAATCGGCCTGGGCATCCTGTTCGAGAAGCAGAACATCGCATTCATGGTGGGCCTGGCGTTCTCCATCGCGGCGAGCTGCAACTTCCCGGTACTGCTGCTTTCGATGTACTGGAAGAAGCTGACCACCCGTGGCGCCATGATCGGCGGCTGGTTGGGCCTGGTCAGTGCCGTGGGCCTGATGGTGCTCGGTCCGACCATCTGGGTGCAGATCATGGGTCACGAGAAGGCGATCTTCCCGTATGAATACCCGGCGCTGTTCTCGATGATCATCGCGTTTGTCGGCATCTGGTTCTTCTCCATCACCGACAAGTCGGCTGAAGGCGCCAACGAGCGGGCGCTGTTCTTCCCGCAGTTCGTGCGTTCGCAGACGGGCCTGGGGGCGAGTGGGGCGGTGAATCACTGATTCGGTAAGTTTTAAGCGTATTGCTTGAAGAAGTACCCCGGTCGAGAGGCCGGGGTATTTTTTTGCATGTGATGTTTGCGTTGTCTGTGAGGACGCCTTGGGGGG
>NZ_JBHFJB010000004.1:35099-48375 GCF_057334555.1 Pseudomonas sp. AGC41 | reverse complement strand
GTGGAATGCGATGCTTGTGGGAGCGAGCCTGCTCGCGAAGAGGCCGGTCCTGACACTGCGCTTTTTGAAGGCATAAACAAAACAGCCCCTGCTCTTTATAAGAAGCAGGGGCTGTTCCAGTGCAGCTTGAGACTTACTGCAAGGCAAGCCTTACTTGCGGTCTTCCAGCTTGGTGATGTCACGCGACTCGTAGCCGGTGTACAGCTGGCGCGGGCGGCCGATCTTGTACGGGCTGGAGAGCATTTCCTTCCAGTGGGAGATCCAGCCGACGGTCCGCGCCAGGGCGAAGATCACGGTGAACATACTGGTCGGGATGCCGATCGCCTTGAGGATGATCCCCGAGTAGAAGTCGACGTTCGGGTACAGCGAGCGCTCGATGAAGTACGGGTCGGTCAGGGCGATCTCTTCCAGGCGCATGGCCAGTTCGAGTTGCGGATCGTTCTTGATCCCCAGTTCCTTGAGCACTTCGTCGCAGGTCTGCTTCATGACGGTGGCGCGCGGGTCGCGGTTCTTGTAGACCCGGTGGCCGAAGCCCATCAGCTTGAACGGATCGTTCTTGTCCTTGGCCTTGGCGATGAACTTGTCGATGTTCGAGACATCGCCGATTTCATCGAGCATGGTCAGTACCGCTTCGTTCGCACCGCCGTGGGCAGGGCCCCAGAGCGCGGCGATACCGGCGGCGATACAGGCGAACGGGTTGGCACCCGACGAGCCGGCCAGGCGCACGGTGGACGTGGAGGCGTTCTGCTCGTGGTCGGCATGGAGGATGAAGATCCGGTCCATGGCCTTGGCGAGCACCGGGCTGATCGGTTTGATCTCGCACGGGGTGTTGAACATCATGTGCAGGAAGTTTTCTGCATAGGTCAGGTCGTTGCGCGGGTACATCATGGGCTGGCCCATGGAGTACTTGTAGACCATGGCTGCCAGGGTCGGCATCTTCGCCACCAGGCGGATCGCGGAGATTTCGCGATGCTGGGGGTTATTGATGTCCAGGGAGTCGTGGTAGAAGGCCGAGAGGGCGCCGACAACACCGCACATGACGGCCATCGGATGGGCATCGCGACGGAAGCCGTTGAAGAAGGTCTTCAACTGCTCGTGAACCATGGTGTGGTTCTTCACGGTGCTGACGAACTGGGCCTTCTGCTCTGCGGTCGGCAGTTCGCCGTTGAGCAGCAGGTAGCAGGTTTCCAGGTAGTCCGATTTTTCAGCCAGTTGCTCGATCGGGTAGCCGCGGTGCAGCAGGATGCCGTTGTCGCCGTCGATATAGGTGATTTTCGACTCGCACGAGGCGGTCGACATGAAACCTGGGTCAAAGGTGAAACGGCCCGTGGCCGTCAGGCCCCGTACGTCGATTACATCGGGACCAACGGTGCCGGTTAAAATGGGCAGCTCGACGGGGGCTGCGCCCTCGATGATCAACTGCGCTTTTTTGTCAGCCATGTGGCCTCCTATTAATGCTTGGAATCATCAGACAGACCCCCCACGCAGGGCCCGCACCACTATAGTGAGATAAATCCGAATGTCAATTTGCCTAAAGTCTTGCTCCAGAAGGCTTTAACCGGACTTTTTCCGCGAAATTGCCTGCCGTTTACGCCTTTTGCCCTGCATGTGCAATGCGCTATTAGGGGAAGGTGAACGCGTTGTCATTAGTAGCCTAACTGTCTATACTCGGCCACCGACCGCCAGGGGCTTTTGGGCCTGCTTTCTTGGGGGTCGTCACTCCCTGGGTGGTGAGTACCTGACCAGTGCGCGCCCCAACAACTTTGCCCTGATTGTTAGGGGCTCTTCAGTGTGAAAAAAAAGCCGTGAAAAGCCAACGACCTGTAAACCTAGACCTAAGGACCATCAAACTCCCAGTCACTGCTTACACGTCCATTCTTCACCGTATTTCCGGTGTCATCCTCTTCGTCAGCCTGGCCATCATGCTTTATGCATTGGACAAGTCGCTCGATTCGGAAGAAGGCTTCGGTCAGGTGAAAGCGTGTCTGACCAGTCCGCTAGCCAAGCTAGTGATTTGGGGCATCCTGTCCGCCTTGCTGTATCACCTGGTAGCCGGCGTGCGCCACTTGATCATGGACATGGGCATCGGTGAGACGCTGGAAGGCGGCAAGCTGGGCTCGAAAATCGTTATCGCCGTTTCCGTGGTGGTAATCGTTCTGGCAGGAGTCTGGATATGGTAACCAACGTCACGAACCTCTCGCGTTCTGGCCTTTATGACTGGATGGCGCAGCGCGTCTCTGCGGTCGTTCTCGCGGCTTATTTCATCTTCCTGATCGGATATGTGGTAGCCAACCCCGGCCTGGGCTATGCCCAATGGCACGAACTGTTTGCAAACAACTGGATGCGTATCTTCAGTCTGCTGGCACTTGTCGCACTCGGCGCTCACGCCTGGGTCGGCATGTGGACCATCGCGACCGACTACCTGACGCAGATGGCGTTCGGCAAGTCGGCGACTGCCGTACGTTTCCTCTTCCAGGCAGTATGCGGCGTTGCGATGTTCGCTTACTTCGTCTGGGGTGTGCAGATTCTCTGGGGTATCTGATTCATGGCTAACATTCCAACGATTTCTTTCGACGCCATCATCATTGGTGGTGGCGGTGCCGGCATGCGCGCTGCGCTGCAACTGGCCCAGGGCGGTCACAAGACTGCCGTGATCACCAAGGTTTTCCCGACGCGTTCGCACACCGTTTCCGCCCAGGGCGGCATCACTTGCGCCATCGCTTCGGCCGACCCGAACGATGACTGGCGCTGGCACATGTACGATACCGTCAAGGGTTCCGACTACATCGGCGACCAGGACGCTATCGAATACATGTGTCAGGAAGGCCCGGCCGCAGTGTTCGAGCTGGACCACATGGGCCTGCCGTTCTCGCGTACCGAAACCGGCCGCATCTACCAGCGTCCGTTCGGTGGCCAGTCCAAGGACTACGGCAAGGGCGGCCAGGCTGCGCGTACTTGCGCGGCGTCCGACCGTACCGGTCACGCACTGCTGCACACCCTGTACCAGGGCAACCTGAAAGCGGGTACCACGTTCCTGAACGAGTACTACGCCGTTGACCTGGTGAAGAACCAGGACGGCGCCTTTGTCGGCGTGATCGCGATCTGCATCGAAACCGGCGAAACCACCTACATCCGCGCCAAGGCCACCGTGCTGGCGACCGGCGGTGCGGGCCGTATCTACGCGTCCACCACCAACGCCCTGATCAACACCGGTGACGGCGTCGGCATGGCCCTGCGTGCCGGCGTGCCGGTGCAGGACATCGAAATGTGGCAGTTCCACCCGACCGGCATCGCCGGCGCTGGTGTACTGGTCACCGAAGGCTGCCGTGGTGAAGGCGGTTACCTGATCAACAAGCACGGCGAGCGTTTCATGGAGCGTTATGCTCCGAACGCCAAGGACCTTGCCGGTCGTGACGTCGTGGCTCGTTCGATGGTTAAAGAGATCATTGCCGGTAACGGCTGTGGCCCGAACGGCGACCACGTGATGCTCAAGCTCGATCACCTCGGTGAAGAAGTGCTGCACAGCCGCCTGCCAGGTATCTGCGAACTGTCGAAGACCTTCGCCCACGTCGATCCAGTCGTTGCGCCGGTTCCAGTGGTTCCAACCTGCCACTATATGATGGGCGGCGTTGCCACCAACATTCATGGCCAGGCAATCACCCAGAACGCCGAAGGCGTGGACGAAATCATCCCTGGCCTGTTTGCAGTGGGTGAAGTGGCGTGCGTATCGGTGCACGGTGCCAACCGCCTGGGCGGCAACTCGCTGCTCGACCTGGTGGTATTCGGCCGCGCTGCCGGCCTGCACCTGGAAAAAGCGCTGACCGACGGTATCGAATACCGCGACGCCAGCGATACCGACATCGACGTGGCCCTCAAGCGTCTGGCCGGTCTCAACGAGCGTACCGAAGGCGAAGACGTCGCCACCCTGCGTCGCGAGCTGCAAAGCTGCATGCAGAACTACTTCGGTGTGTTCCGTACCGGCGAATACATGCAGAAGGGTATTGCCCAGCTGGCGCAATTGCGTGAACGAATCGCCAACGTGAAGATCAACGATAAGTCGCAGGCGTTCAACACTGCCCGTATCGAAGCGCTGGAATTGCAGAACCTGCTGGAAGTGGCCGAAGCCACCGCCATCGCGGCTGAAGTGCGTAAAGAGTCCCGTGGTGCCCACGCCCGCGAAGACTATGAAGACCGTGACGACGAAAACTGGCTGTGCCACACCTTGTACTTCCCGGGTGATAAGCGCGTTACCAAGCGTGCCGTGAACTTCTCGCCGAAGACTGTTCCGACTTTCGAACCTAAAGTCCGGACTTATTAAGGGTGACCGCTATGTTGCAAGTCAGTGTGTATCGCTACAACCCTGATCAGGACGCCGCGCCGTTCATGCAGGACTTCCAGGTCGATACCGGTGGTAAAGACCTGATGGTGCTGGACGTGCTGGCCTTGATCAAAGAGCAGGACGAAGGTTTTTCCTATCGTCGCTCGTGTCGCGAGGGCGTTTGCGGCTCCGACGGCATGAACATCAACGGCAAGAACGGCCTGGCCTGCATCACGCCGCTGTCGGCGGTGGTCAAGGGCAACAAGCTGATCGTTCGGCCGCTGCCAGGCCTGCCGGTCATCCGTGACCTGGTCGTCGATATGAGCATCTTCTACAAGCAATACGAGAAGGTGAAGCCATTCCTGCAGAACGACACGCCGGCTCCGGCCATCGAGCGTCTGCAGTCGCCTGAAGAGCGTGAAAAGCTCGACGGTCTGTACGAGTGCATTCTGTGCGCCTGCTGCTCGACCTCGTGCCCATCGTTCTGGTGGAACCCGGACAAATTCCTGGGCCCGGCCGCCCTGCTGCAAGCGTATCGCTTCCTGGCAGACAGCCGTGACACCAAGACGTCCGAGCGTCTGGCCGCACTGGATGACCCGTTCAGCGTATTCCGCTGCCGCGGGATCATGAACTGCGTCAACGTCTGCCCGAAAGGCCTGAACCCGACTAAGGCCATCGGTCACGTACGTAACATGCTGCTGCAAAACGGCGTGTGATTCAGCTGCTGTACCCGTAGAACCGCTGTACCCGTAAAGGCGAGGGCGTGGGCTTCAACCCACGTCCTGGCTATAACCAGAACAGCCACTCACAAAGCGGCCGTTCTTATTTTGAAGAAATGAGACAAGCAGGGGCATCCGGGCTGGTACCCGGACTATCAGCGTGATCCTAAGTGGCTTGTTTTAGTCGCTGCACTCGGACTTCTGCAAGTTTGCTCGGTGTTTTCGCCGGTGGTGTTCCCCTAATCGAGGGTGACCAAGCATGCAAGAAAGCGTGATGCAGCGCATGTGGAACAGTGCCCACCTCTCCGGTGGTAACGCTGCCTATGTGGAAGAGCTCTACGAGCTCTACCTGCACGACCCTAACGCTGTGCCAGAAGAATGGCGCACCTACTTTCAGAAGTTGCCGGCCGACGGTAACTCTGCCACCGATGTTTCGCACTCGACGATTCGCGATCATTTCGTGCTGCTGGCAAAGAACCAGCGCCGCGCCCAACCGGTGTCTGCCGGCAGCGTGAGCTCCGAGCATGAGAAGAAGCAAGTTGAAGTACTGCGACTGATCCAGGCCTACCGGATGCGCGGCCACCAGGCAGCCCAGCTGGACCCGCTGGGGCTGTGGCAGCGTCCTGCACCTGCAGACCTGTCGATCACTCATTACGGCTTGACCAATGCCGATCTTGATACGACCTTCCGTGCCGGCGACCTGTTCATCGGCAAAGAGGAAGCGAGCCTACGCGAAATTCACGAAGCGTTGCAGCAGACATATTGCCGCACCATCGGCGCTGAATTCACGCACATCACCGATTCCGAGCAGCGCCAGTGGTTCCAGCAGCGTCTGGAAAGCGTTCGTGGCCGTCCGACGTACTCCGCCGACATCAAGAGCCACTTGCTCGAGCGCGTCACCGCCGGTGAAGGCCTGGAGAAATACCTGGGCACCAAATACCCGGGCACCAAGCGTTTCGGCCTGGAAGGCGGCGAAAGCCTGATTCCGATGCTCGACGAGCTGATCCAGCGTTCCGGCTCCTACGGCACCAAGGAAGTCGTCATCGGCATGGCCCACCGTGGTCGCCTGAACGTACTGGTCAACACCTTCGGCAAGAACCCGCGCGAGCTGTTCGACGAGTTCGAAGGCAAGAAGAAGGTCGAGCTGGGTTCCGGTGACGTGAAATACCACCAGGGCTTCTCGTCCAACGTGATGACCACCGGTGGCGAAGTCCACCTGGCCATGGCCTTCAACCCGTCCCACCTGGAAATCGTTTCCCCGGTGGTCGAGGGTTCGGTCCGTGCCCGCCAGGATCGCCGCAACGACCCGACCGGTGAAAAGGTCCTGCCGATTTCCATCCATGGTGACGCGGCATTCGCCGGTCAGGGCGTGGTCATGGAAACCTTCCAGATGTCGCAGACCCGCGGCTTCAAGACCGGCGGTACGGTTCACATCGTCATCAACAACCAGGTCGGTTTCACCATCAGCAACCCGCTGGACTCGCGTTCCACCGAGTACGCTACCGACGTCGCGAAAATGATCCAGGCGCCGATTCTCCATGTGAATGGCGATGACCCGGAAGCCGTGCTGTTCGTGACCCAGTTGGCCATCGACTACCGCATGCAGTACAAGCGCGACGTGGTGATCGACCTGGTCTGCTACCGTCGTCGCGGCCACAACGAGGCCGACGAGCCAAGCGGTACCCAGCCACTGATGTACCAGCAGATCGCCAAGCAGCGCACCACCCGCGAGCTGTATGCCGATCGCCTGACCCAGAGCGGCGTTCTGGATGCCGCGCGCATCCAGGAGAAAGTCGATGAATATCGCAACGCCCTGGATAACGGCCTGCACGTTGTGAAAAGCCTGGTCAAGGAACCGAACAAGGAACTGTTCGTGGACTGGCGTCCTTACCTGGGCCACGCCTGGACCGCGCGTCACGACACGCGCTTCGACCTCAAGACCTTGCAGGAACTGTCCGCCAAGCTACTGGAAATTCCAGAAGGCTTCGTGGTCCAGCGCCAGGTCGCGAAGATCTACGAAGACCGCCAGAAGATGCAAGCCGGCGGCCTGCCGATCAACTGGGGTTACGCCGAAACCATGGCGTACGCGACCCTGGCGTTCGAAGGTCACCCGATTCGCATCACCGGCCAGGACGTAGGCCGCGGTACTTTCTCGCACCGCCACGCGGCGCTGCACAACCAGAAAGACGCCAGCACCTACATCCCGCTGCAACACCTGTACAAAGGCCAGCCACGTTTCGACCTGTACGATTCGCTGCTGTCCGAGGAAGCCGTCCTGGCGTTCGAATATGGCTATTCCACCACCGAGCCGAATGCGCTGGTGATCTGGGAAGCCCAGTTCGGCGACTTCGCCAACGGTGCCCAGGTGGTTGTCGACCAGTTCATCACCAGCGGCGAGCACAAGTGGGGTCGTCTCTGCGGCCTGACCATGCTGCTGCCACACGGTTATGAAGGGCAGGGGCCGGAGCACTCTTCGGCACGTCTGGAGCGTTACCTGCAATTGTGCGCCGAGCACAACGTCCAGGTTTGTGTACCGACGACCCCGGCGCAGATCTACCACCTGCTGCGTCGCCAAGTCATCCGTCCGCTGCGCAAGCCGCTGATCGTGCTGACGCCCAAGTCGCTGTTGCGCCACAAGCTGGCGATTTCGACGCTCGAAGACCTCGCCGAAGGCTCCTTCCAGACCGTCATTTCGGAAATCGATAGCCTGGACGCGGCGAAGGTGACTCGCCTGATCCTGTGCAGCGGCAAGGTCTACTACGATCTGCTGGAAAAACGTCGTGCCGAAGGCCGCGAAGACATCGCCATCGTGCGTATCGAGCAGCTTTACCCGTTCCCGGAAGACGACCTGATGGAGGCCATCGCGCCTTACACCAACCTCACTCACGTGGTGTGGTGTCAGGAAGAACCGATGAACCAGGGCGCGTGGTACAGCAGCCAGCATCACCTGCGTCGCAGCATCGGCAACCATAACAAGGCCCTGGGCCTGGAGTACGCCGGTCGTGATGCTTCTGCTGCCCCTGCGTGTGGTTATGCGTCGATGCACGCCGAGCAGCAGGAAAAACTGCTGCAAGATGCTTTCACTGTTTAACGCCTTCGCGCTGACTGAAACCGAATTTTAAGGACCCACAGATAATGGCTATCGAAATCAAAGCCCCGTCATTCCCGGAATCGGTTGCCGATGGCACCGTTGCCACCTGGCACAAGAAACCAGGCGAGGCCGTCAAGCGTGACGACCTGATCGTCGACATCGAGACCGACAAGGTCGTGCTGGAAGTATTGGCCGAAGCCGACGGCGTGCTGGGCGCAATCATTGCCGAAGAAGGCGCTACCGTTCTGTCGAACCAGGTCCTGGGCTCGATCGAAGAGGGCGGCGCTGCCGCCGCCGCTCCAGCCGCCGCTGCTGCACCGGCTGCCGCTCAGGCTGCTGCTCCTGCTGCGTCGGGCGAAGACGATCCAGTCGCTGCCCCGGCTGCACGCAAGCTGGCTGAAGAAAATGGCATCAACATCGCTTCCGTTGCCGGCACCGGCAAGGGTGGTCGCGTGACCAAGGAAGACGTGGTGGCCGCTGTTGCCGCCAAGAAAGCCGCACCGGCCGCAGCGCCAGCCAAGCCAGCCGCGCCTGCCGCTTCCGCGCCAGTGTTCGCTGCCGGCGACCGCGTGGAAAAACGCGTACCGATGACCCGCCTGCGCGCCAAGGTTGCCGAGCGTCTGGTCGAAGCCCAGTCGAACATGGCGATGCTGACCACTTTCAACGAAGTCGACATGACCGAAGTCATGGCCCTGCGTTCGAAGTACAAGGACCTGTTCGAGAAGTCCCACAACGGCGTACGCCTGGGCTTCATGTCGTTCTTCGTCAAGGCTGCCACCGAAGCGCTGAAACGCTTCCCGGCCGTCAACGCGTCGATCGACGGTTCCGACATCGTCTACCACGGCTACGCCGACATCGGTGTCGCGGTCTCCAGCGACCGTGGCCTGGTGGTTCCGGTACTGCGCAACGCCGAACTGATGAGCCTGGCCGAAATCGAAGGCGGCATCGCCACCTTCGGCAAGAAGGCCCGTGACGGCAAGCTGTCCATCGAAGAGATGACCGGCGGTACGTTCACCATCACCAACGGTGGTACATTCGGTTCGATGATGTCGACCCCGATCGTCAACCCGCCACAAGCGGCTATCCTCGGCATGCACAACATTCTGCAGCGTCCGATGGCGATCAATGGTCAAGTCGTGATTCGTCCGATGATGTACCTGGCACTGTCCTACGATCACCGTCTGATCGACGGCAAAGAAGCCGTGACGTTCCTGGTAACCATCAAGAACCTGCTTGAAGATCCGGCTCGTCTGCTGCTGGATATCTGATTTTCGCCGCGAGGGCCGGTCTGTTGACCGGCCTCTTGCTGAAACAACCGGTTTCGTCCCTCGACGGTCACCACAAGTGACCGTCCGGTTTGATTCGAAAAGGAATGACTCATGACTCAGAAATTCGACGTGGTAGTGATTGGTGCGGGCCCTGGCGGCTACGTAGCGGCCATCAAGGCTGCGCAACTGGGCCTTACCACTGCCTGCATCGAGAAATACACCGACAAGGAAGGCAAACAAGCCTTGGGCGGTACTTGCCTGAACGTCGGTTGCATTCCTTCCAAGGCGCTGCTGGACAGCTCCTGGAAATACAAGGAAGCGAAAGAAAGCTTCAACGTTCACGGTATCTCTACCGGTGAAGTGAAAATGGACGTCGCCGCGATGGTTGGCCGCAAGGCCGGCATCGTCAAGAACCTGACCAGCGGTGTTGCCACCCTGTTCAAGGCCAACGGCGTGACTTCCATCGAAGGCCACGGCAAGCTGCTGATGGGCAAGAAAGTCGAAGTGACCAAGCCGGACGGCTCGGTTGAAGTGATCGAAGCCGAAAACGTCATCCTGGCGCCAGGCTCGCGTCCGATCGACATCCCGCCGGCTCCGGTCGACCAGAACGTCATCGTCGACTCCACCGGTGCCCTGGAATTCCAGACCGTGCCAAAACGCCTGGGCGTGATCGGCGCTGGCGTGATCGGCCTGGAGCTGGGTTCGGTATGGTCGCGCCTGGGCGCTGAAGTGACCGTGCTCGAAGCCCTCGACACCTTCCTGATGGCCGCCGACACCGCGGTTTCCAAGGAAGCGCTGAAGACCCTGACCAAGCAAGGCCTGGACATCAAGCTGGGCGCTCGCGTGACCGGCTCCAAGGTCAACGGCGAAGAAGTCGTGGTCAACTACACCGACGCCAACGGCGAACAGACCATCACTTTCGACAAGCTGATCGTAGCGGTCGGCCGTCGTCCGGTGACCACTGACCTGCTGGCCGCCGACTGCGGCGTGGAAATCGACGAGCGCGGCTTCATCGCGGTCGATGATCATTGCGCAACCGCCGTACCGGGCGTCTTCGCCATCGGTGACGTGGTTCGCGGCATGATGCTGGCGCACAAGGCGTCCGAAGAAGGCATCATGGTTGTCGAGCGCATCAAGGGCCACAAGGCCCAGATGAACTACGACCTGATCCCATCGGTTATCTACACCCACCCGGAAATCGCATGGGTTGGTAAAACCGAGCAGGCCTTGAAAGCCGAAGGCGTTGAAGTTAACGTCGGCACCTTCCCGTTCGCCGCCAGCGGCCGCGCCATGGCAGCCAACGACACCGGCGGTTTCGTGAAAGTCATCGCCGACGCCAAGACCGACCGCGTATTGGGCGTTCACGTCATTGGCCCAAGCGCTGCCGAGCTGGTACAGCAAGGCGCGATCGGCATGGAATTCGGCACCAGCGCTGAAGACCTGGGCATGATGGTCTTCTCCCATCCGACCCTGTCCGAAGCCTTGCATGAAGCGGCCCTGGCCGTGAATGGCGGCGCCATCCACGTGGCCAACCGCAAGAAGCGTTAACGGATAATAAGAAACCACGGCGGTGCGGCCCGTCGCGAGCCTTGCGTGCAAGACTCACCGCGGAATGTCCGCTGGACGCAGTCTTGCGTAGCGGCACCGGTTAACCGGAACGCTACGCAAGCAGCAGTCACAGGTGGTGCGGCACCACAACGGTGCAGCACCGAATGCGCAGTACCTAACGAAGACGGTAATAAGCATGAATCTTCACGAGTATCAGGGTAAGCAGCTGTTCGCTGAGTACGGCCTGCCAGTATCCACCGGTTACGCGGTAGACACCCCGGAAGCGGCAGCAGAAGCTTGCGACAAGATCGGCGGCAGCGAATGGGTTGTCAAAGCCCAGGTTCACGCCGGTGGTCGCGGTAAAGCGGGCGGCGTCAAGCTGGTTCGCAGCAAAGAAGACGCCAAAGCCTTCGCACAGCAGTGGCTGGGCAAGCGTCTGGTGACTTACCAGACTGACGCCAACGGTCAGCCAGTCACCAAGATCCTGGTTGAATCGTGCACTGATATCGCTAAAGAGCTGTACCTGGGCGCTGTCGTTGACCGTTCGAGCCGCCGTATCGTGTTCATGGCTTCCACCGAAGGTGGCGTGGACATCGAGAAAATCGCTCACGACACCCCTGAGAAAATCCTCAAGGCCACCATCGATCCACTGGTTGGCGCACAGCCATTCCAGGGTCGCGAGCTGGCTTTCCAGCTGGGCCTGGAAGGCAAGCAGGTTGCCCAGTTCGCCAAGATCTTCGTAGGCCTGGCCAAACTGTTCCAGGATCACGATCTGGCCCTGCTGGAAGTGAACCCGCTGGTGATCAAGGCCGACGGCGATCTGCACTGCCTCGATGCCAAGATCAACATCGACGCCAACGCCATGTACCGTCAGCCTAAGCTGAAGACTTTCCACGATCCGTCGCAGGACGATCCGCGCGAAGCGCACGCTGCCAAGTTCGAACTGAACTACGTAGCGCTGGAAGGCAACATCGGCTGCATGGTCAACGGTGCCGGCCTGGCCATGGGTACCATGGACATCGTCAACCTGCATGGCGGCAAGCCAGCCAACTTCCTCGACGTGGGCGGCGGTGCTACCAAGGAACGCGTTACCGAAGCGTTCAAGATCATCCTGTCCGACTCCAACGTCGCTGCAGTACTGGTCAACATCTTCGGCGGCATCGTTCGCTGCGACATGATTGCCGAAGGCATCATTGGCGCCGTGAAAGAAGTCGGCGTGAAAATCCCGGTTGTTGTTCGCCTTGAAGGCAACAACGCTGAACTGGGCGCTAAAGTACTGGCAGAAAGCGGTTTGAACATCATCGCTGCTACCAGCCTGACCGACGCTGCTCAACAAGTCGTCAAAGCTGCGGAGGGCAAATAATGAGCGTCCTGATCAACAAAGACACCAAGGTTATCTGCCAGGGCATTACCGGTTCGCAAGGTAGCTTCCACACCCAGCAAGCCATCGAATACGGCACCCAGATGGTCGGCGGTGTAACGCCGGGCAAAGGCGGCACCGAGCACCTGGGCCTGCCAGTGTTCAACACCGTGAAAGACGCTGTAGCTGCCACTGGCGCCACCGCCAGCGTGATCTACGTTCCAGCTCCTTTCTGCAAGGACTCCATCCTGGAAGCGGCATTCGGCGGCATCAAGCTGATCGTTTGCATCACCGAAGGCATTCCTACCCTGGACATGCTGGATGCCAAGGTCAAGTGCGACGAGCTGGGTGTCACCCTGATCGGCCCTAACTGCCCAGGCGTGATCACTCCAGGCGAATGCAAGATCGGCATCATGCCAGGTCACATTCACTTGCCAGGCAAGGTCGGTATCGTTTCCCGTTCCGGCACCCTGACTTACGAAGCCGTGAAGCAGACCACTGACGCCGGTTTCGGTCAGTCCACTTGCGTCGGCATCGGCGGTGACCCGATCCCAGGCTCCAACTTCATCGACATCCTGAAGCTGTTCCAGGAAGACCCGAAGACCGAAGCGATCGTCATGATCGGTGAGATCGGCGGTTCCGCTGAAGAAGAAGCCGCTGCCTACATCAAGGCAAACGTGACCAAGCCGGTCGTTTCCTACATCGCCGGTGTGACTGCCCCTGCGGGCAAGCGCATGGGCCATGCGGGCGCAATCATTTCCGGCGGCAAAGGCACTGCGGACGAGAAATTCGCTGCGCTGCAAGACGCCGGCGTGAAAACCGTGCGTTCGCTGGCAGACATCGGCAAGGCCCTGGCCGAGCTGACTGGCTGGGAAATGAAGAAGTAAGCTTCGGCTGACCCTTCGTTCCAGCAACAAAGGCCACCTTCGGGTGGCCTTTGTCGTTTCTGGTTCGCTCTTGTGGGGGGGGGGG
>NZ_JBHFJB010000004.1:33332-35027 GCF_057334555.1 Pseudomonas sp. AGC41 | reverse complement strand
CCCCCCCCCCCCCCCCACGGGGCATTGCTGCGGCCTGTTGGAAAAATAGATACGTAAATGCGACACAACAATGTCGTGTATCGGATAGTTCGCCCTGTAACAGTGCGTTATTCAGTTGAATTCGTTAGGCTAGCAGCCATTTTTGCGACCGCTGCCCACAAGGAAGCGACGCGCTAAACGGGTCGGTCTCATACGGATCGGCAGCATTTCCCTCACCCCTAAGGGAAATCCCTCTCTAAATTCCGATTCAGTAGTGTGGTTTCCTTAATGAAAGTGTTGAAAGGCCAGGACATCCTGGCGCTTGGTTTCATGACATTTGCCCTCTTCGTCGGGGCCGGCAACATCATCTTCCCGCCTATCGTCGGTTTGCAGTCCGGGCCTCATGTCTGGATGGCGGCGCTGGGCTTTCTCATCACGGCGGTCGGGCTGCCGGTGATCACCGTCGTTGCGCTGGCCAAGGTCGGCGGCGCGATGGACGCCTTGAGCAGCCCCATCGGCAAGATCGCCGGTAGTTTGCTGGCAGCGGTGTGCTACCTGGCGGTCGGCCCGCTGTTCGCGACCCCGCGAACCGCCACCGTATCGTTCGAGGTCGGCCTGGCACCGCTGACCGGCGAGAGCCCGTTGGCATTGTTCCTGTACAGCGCGGTGTACTTCCTGGTGGTGTTCTTCATCTCGCTTTATCCGGGGCGCTTGCTGGACACCGTCGGGCGCTTTCTCGCACCGCTGAAAATCATCGCCCTGGCCGTGCTGGGCATCGCGGCGTTCGCCTTGCCCGCCGGCGATATCGGCGTGGCGACTCCCGAATACGTGGCGGCGCCATTTTCCCAAGGCTTCATCAATGGCTACCTGACCATGGATACCCTCGGTGCCCTGGTGTTCGGCATCGTCATCGTCAACGCCATCCGTTCCCGGGGCGTCGAGTCTCCCGCCTTGATCACCCGCTACGCCATCATCGCCGGGCTTATCGCCGGGGTGGGGCTGGCGCTGGTCTATGTCAGCCTGTTCCGCCTGGGTTCGGGCAGCCATGAAGTCGCCGCGGGCGCGACCAACGGCGCGGCCGTCTTGCATGCCTACGTGCAACATACCTTCGGCAGCCTGGGCAGCGGCTTCCTTGCGGTATTGATCTCCCTGGCGTGCCTGGTGACGGCGGTTGGCCTGACCTGCGCCTGCGCCGAGTACTTCAGCCGCGTCCTGCCGCTGTCCTACAAGACGCTGGTGATCATTCTGGCGGCGTTTTCGCTGCTGGTGTCCAACCTCGGGCTGACCAAGCTGATCGCTTTCTCGATTCCGGTCCTGACGGCGATCTATCCACCTTGCATCGCATTGGTCGCCCTGAGCTTCTGCAAGGACTTCTGGCATGAGCAGGGGCGCATCGTCGGCCCGGTCATGCTGGTGTCGTTCCTGTTCGGCTTGATCGACGCCCTCAAGGGCGCCGGGCTGGCGGATTGGCTGCCGACGCAGTTGGCCCACCTGCCGCTGAGCGACCAGGGCCTGGCCTGGCTGGTGCCTTCGGTGATGACCCTGGTGGTGGCGGTGGTCTGCGATCGACTGTTGGGCAAGCGCAGCGAAGCGTTGGCGTAAGCGGCTCTCAGCAGGCCCATCGGTAAACGAAATGCCCCGTATCAATCGATACGGGGCATTTTTTATTGGGACAGTGTCTTTTTCCGTGGACCTGTGGGAGCGAGCCTGCTCGCG
>NZ_JBHFJB010000004.1:28978-33216 GCF_057334555.1 Pseudomonas sp. AGC41 | reverse complement strand
CGCTCCCACAGGGTTCGCTGATATTATTGCCGCAGGTTTTGTTTCATCACAGGGAACTGCATGTCATTCATCCAAGCCAACCTGATCCATCTGCTCGCCGCCGTCTGGTTCATCATCTGCTGGGCCGGCTATACCCGTTACGCCTCCTGGAAGGCCCGCGACACGGCGTGCCTGGCCAGCGTGATGCACCTGTACCGCGAAGACTGGATGCGTCGCATGCTGCTGCGCGACAACCGCATTGCCGATGCCAGCGTGATCGGCAACCTGGAGCGCAACGCGTCGTTCTTCGCCTCCAGCACGTTGATCATCCTGGCAGGTATCCTGACCGTGCTCGGGGCGTCTGACCGCGCGGTATCGCTGCTTGCGGACCTGCCATTGGTACAACAGGCCTCACAAGGCATGGCGGAAGTGAAGCTGCTGTGTCTTGCGCTGGTGTTCGTATACGCGTTCTTCACGTTCAGCTGGTGTATGCGTCAATACAACTTCGCCGCGGTCCTGGTAGGTTCGGCGCCAATGATCGGCGAGAGGCATGTCTCCGAGCTGGAGCGCAAGGCCTTTGCTTCGAGGGCGGCGCGGGTCATTTCGATGGCGGCCAACCAGTTCAACTTCGGCTTGCGTGCCTATTATTTCGGCATGACCATGCTGGCGTGGTTCGTCAGCCCCTGGCTGTTCATGCTGATGAGCGCCGGCGTGGTGTTTGTGTTGTATCAACGCGAGTTTCATTCGGATGTGCTGGACGTGATGGTCTATACGCCTACCGAAGCGCCGGTGCCCGAAACCGGCAAGGAAGCGGCTTGACGAGGGGAGCTTGGCGAATTGCAGGCAAAAGAAAACCCGCACCAGGCGGGTTTTCTTTTACCACTGAAACCGTATCAGTTGGTTTTAGGCGCGGTAGCAGGGGCTTGTTCCTGCTGGGCGGCACTGTTCGATTCAGACTGAGCTTTGGCAGCTTCGGCGTTTTCTTTCGCCGCGTCGTTCACTTTATCCTGTGCTTTGTTCATGTCTTGCTGAGCTTGTTCAGCGTGTTGGTTGGCATCTTGAGCCTTGTCCTCGGATTTTTTATCGCAGGCAGCGAGACCGAGGGAGGCGGCCAACATCAAGGCAATAGCAAAAGTCTTACGCATGGGGTGTTTCTCCTTATGGATATAACTACTGGCCTTTTGAGCGCGCCTCCTCGGGTTAAGTTCCTCTTTTGCGCTAGATATATAACTTTGCAGCGCAGCGGAACTTTATGGCCCACGGTGGTTGTTGGGCTTCTTCATACATAAGGGGCATTAACACAAATGGCTGAGGATTCCGTTTTTGAGCGTGCGACACGCTTCTTATCCGCGCTAAGGCATTGTCAGGTGCTGGGTCTGACATTGCACAGCGCCAATTCCGAAGGTTTGACCGTGATATTGCCCTACAGCCCATCTATCGTTGGTAATCCGCTGACAGGCATCGTCCATGGCGGAGCTCTGACCACACTGATGGATACCGCTTGTGGCATGTCGACCTTGTGCGTGCTGCCGCAATTCGAGGTCTGCCCAACCCTGGATCTGCGCATCGATTACATGCACGCGGCCATGCCCGATAAAGCCATCTATGGTTTTGCACAGTGCTATAGGGTCACGCCGGACGTGATTTTCAGCCGGGGTTATGCCTACCAGGATGATCCCGCGCAACCCATCGCCCATGTGGTGGGCACTTTCATGCGCCTGGGCGATAGCGCTCGGGGAATGAGAAAGGGTGGCCTGACGGCTGCAGCGCAAAAGCCATGAGCGATATCACCGCGCAACACCTGCGCCAGGCCTGCGAGCATGGCGACTACGCGCTGCTGCTGGCCTCGATTCCCTATGCGCGCCTCATCGGCGTCGAATGTTCTCGTCAGGGCGACGAGTTGCTGTTTTGCCTGCCGGCCAACAAGGACAACATTGGTAACCCTTTACTGCCGGCGATCCATGGCGGGGTGATTGCCGGTTTCATGGAGCTGTCGGCCGCCGTTCATCTGCTGATTGCGACCCGTGCGACCGGGGTGCCGAAGATCATCGATTTTTCCCTGGACTACCTGCGCGCCGGGCAGTTTCGTGACACCTATGCCCGCTGTCAGGTCTGGCGCCAGGGCCGGCGCGTGGCCAATGTGGCGATCACCGCCTGGCAGGAATCCGAAGCCGAACCGATTGCCACGGCCCGGGCCCATTTCAAGATCCCTGCACCCTCCAGGCCGACCGCCCCTTGAAATCATCACCGGTGCCCCCACCTTGTGGACATCCCGCCGCCAATCTCAGCGAGGCGGACACCACCATCCACTTGGAGTTTGATGACCATGAGCGTGGAAACTCAAAAGGAAACCCTGGGCTTCCAGACCGAGGTGAAGCAACTGCTGCACCTGATGATTCACTCGCTGTACTCGAATAAGGAAATTTTTCTTCGCGAGCTGATCTCGAACGCCTCTGACGCAGTCGACAAATTACGTTTCGAAGCGCTGTCCAAGCCAGAACTGCTGGAAGGCGGCGCGGAACTGAAAATCCGTGTGAGCTTCGACAAGGACGCGAAAACCGTCACTCTCGAAGACAACGGCATCGGCATGAGCCGCGACGAGGTGATCACGCACCTGGGCACCATCGCCAAGTCCGGCACCGCCGATTTCATGAAGAACCTGTCGGGCGACCAGAAGAAGGATTCGCACCTGATCGGTCAGTTCGGCGTCGGCTTCTATTCCGCGTTCATCGTTGCCGACCAGGTCGAAGTGTTCAGCCGCCGTGCCGGCCTCGCTGCGAGCGAAGGCGTGCACTGGTCGTCCAAGGGCGAGGGTGAATTCGAAGTCGCGACCATCGACAAGGCTGAGCGCGGCACCCGCATCGTCTTGCACCTGAAGTCCGGTGAAGAAGAGTTCGCCGATGGCTGGCGCCTGCGCAACATCATCAAGAAATACTCCGACCACATCGCACTGCCGATCGAGTTGCCGAAGGAAGTCACCGCTGCCGAAGGCGAAGAAAAACCTGAAGTGGAATGGGAAACCGTCAACCGCGCCAGTGCCCTGTGGACCCGCCCTCGTACCGAGATCAAGGACGAGGAATACCAGGAGTTCTACAAGCACATCGCCCACGACTACGAGAACCCGCTGAGCTGGAGCCATAACAAGGTCGAAGGCAAGCTGGAATACAGCTCGCTGCTGTACGTGCCGGCCCGTGCGCCGTTCGACCTGTACCAGCGCGAAGCACCACGCGGGCTGAAGTTGTACGTGCAGCGCGTGTTCGTGATGGACCAGGCCGAATCGTTCCTGCCGCTGTACCTGCGCTTCATCAAGGGCGTGGTGGACTCCAACGACCTGTCGCTGAACGTTTCGCGGGAAATCCTGCAGAAAGATCCGATCATCGACTCCATGAAGTCGGCGCTGACCAAGCGCGTCCTCGACATGCTGGAAAAGCTGGCGAAGAGCGAGCCTGAGCAATACAAGAGCTTCTGGAAGAACTTCGGCCAGGTGATGAAAGAAGGCCCGGCCGAAGATTTCGCTAACAAAGAGAAGATCGCCGGCCTGTTGCGTTTCGCCTCGACCCAGAGTGACGACGGCGAGCAGAGCGTCAGCCTGGCCGAATACCTGGCCCGCGCGAAGGAAGGCCAGGACAAGATCTACTACCTGACCGGCGAAACCTATGCGCAGGTCAAGAACAGCCCGCACCTGGAAGTCTTCCGCAAGAAAGGCATCGAAGTGCTGCTGCTGACCGACCGCATCGACGAGTGGCTGATGAGCTACCTCAACGAGTTCGACGGCAAGAGCTTCGTCGATGTCGCCCGTGGCGATCTCGACCTTGGCAACCTGGATTCGGAAGAAGACAAGAAAGCCGCCGAAGAAGTCGCCAAGAGCAAGGAAGGCCTGGTCGAGCGGATCAAGACTGCGTTGGGCGATGCCGTCAGCGAAGTGCGTGTCTCGCACCGCCTGACCGATTCCCCGGCCATCCTCGCCATCGGCGAGCAGGACCTCGGCCTGCAGATGCGCCAGATCCTTGAGGCCAGCGGCCAGAAGGTACCGGATTCCAAGCCGATCTTCGAATTCAACCCGGCTCACCCGCTGGTGGAAAAACTCGACAACGAGCAGAGCGAAGAGCGTTTCGGCGACCTGTCGCACATCCTGTTCGACCAGGCGGCCCTGGCGGCCGGCGACAGCCTGAAGGACCCGGCGGCCTATGTCCGGCGTTTGAACAAGCTGCTGGTTGAGCTGTCAGCTTGATCTGACGTAAGAAAGTCCCCTGTGGGAG
>NZ_JBHFJB010000004.1:28072-28926 GCF_057334555.1 Pseudomonas sp. AGC41 | reverse complement strand
CGCCCACAAGGGCTTCTTGAATGTTTCATCAAGAGGAGTCCGTCATGAGTCAGGTTACGGTTCGTTCGCTGGTGTATCAGATCGATGGGCAAAGCTATGAAGGTCGCCTGGCCTTCGACGTCAACCAGCAGGGCCCGCGTCCGGGTTTGCTGATGGCGCCGAACTGGATGGGCGTGGGGGCGGGGGCCGAGGAGATCGCCAGGTCGGTGGCCGCCAACGGCTACGTGGTGCTGATCGCCGACTTGTACGGGCAGACGCTGCGCCCGACCAACGCCGACGAGGCGGGAGCGGCAATGATGCCGCTCAAGAACGATCGGGCCTTGTTGCGCAAGCGCATGCAGGTAGCGCTGGAGCAATTGCAGAACCAGGGCGAAGCGCAGGTCGACACGGCGAAACTGGCCACGTTCGGCTTCTGCTTCGGTGGTTGCTGTTCACTGGAGCTGGCTCGCAGCGGCGCACCGCTCAAGGCTGCGATCTCGTTCCATGGGACCCTGGATACGCCGAATCCGGCCGATGCGCAGAATATCCAGGGCGCCGTCCTGGTGATGCATGGCGCCTCCGATCCGCTGGTGTCGAAAGAACAGCTGCCGGCCTTCGAGGAGGAGATGAACGCCGCCGGGGTGGACTGGCAATTGCTGAGTTATGGCGGCGCGGTGCATTCCTTCACCGATCCACAGGCCAATGTGCCGGGCAAGATGATGTACAACGCCAAGGTCGCCGGGCGGGCGTTCCGGTCGATGCATAATTTGCTGGATGAGGTGTTCAAGGGCTGATTGCCCTGGCTTCTGTCATATTGCTATCGCGAGCAGGCTCGCTCCCACATTGAACCGAGTTGTACGCGAGATCTGCGAACC
>NZ_JBHFJB010000004.1:25948-28052 GCF_057334555.1 Pseudomonas sp. AGC41 | reverse complement strand
CGATGGCTGCATATGAGACACCCCTGAAATCAGGGCAATTCGATCCGCTCGCTTTCCCCCGGCACAGTCGGCCAGTCCCCGGCCGCCCAGCGCTGGCGGGCCTCGTCTATACGGGCCGGGTCGCTGGCGACGAAATTCCAGTTCATCCGCCGTGGCCCGTCCAGCGGTGCGCCGCCGAACAGCACGGCATGGCAGTCACTGCTGGCGAACAGGGCCATCTCTTCTCCGGCCGGCAGGATGACCAGCGAATGAGGCTCCAGCGACTCACCGTCCAGCTGCGCCTCGCCGCTCAACACATACAGCGCACGCTCTTCATGTTCGGTGGGAATCAACAATGTCGTCGCGGTTTGCAGGTTCAGTTCGGCATACAACGTAGGCGAGAGCACCGGTACTGGCGACTCCAGGCAAAAGCCTGACCCGGCAATCATGCGGATGCTGACGCCCAGGTTCTCGCTGACCGGAAGGGTCGGTGCCGGATGATGGCTGTAGTGTCCGGGGCCCTGCTCATGCGACTGGGGCGAGGCCAGCCAGACTTGCAGGCCATGCATGACAAAAGCGCTGCCCAGCAACGCTTGCGGGGTACGCTCGACATGGGCGATCGCGCTGCCCGCCGTCATCCAGCTGACATCCCCGGCATCCACTACCTGGTCGGAACCCAGGCTGTCCTTGTGCTGGAGTTTGCCTTCGAACAGGTAGGTGAGGGTGGATAAGCCGATATGCGGGTGCTGGCGGATGTTCATGCCATTGCCCGCCGGGTAGGTGGTCTGCAACATATGGTCGAAAAACACGAAAGGCCCGACGCTGCGGCATTTGGCGGACGGCAGCGGGCGAAGAATCGGCTGGCCTTCCACGTCTTCTGCGCGGGGACGAACGATCAGGGGAGCGGTCATGGTGTCTTCCAGGTTGAACGACGAATGCGCAAAGCATAACCCGAGGCTACAGCGGACGGCAGCGCTGGCTGAACCCAGGCGGGACGGATGGGTCTATGCTGCTTATGGCTTTTCGGAGACTGCCTGTGCCCTTGACCCGTTTGATCTTCATTTGGCTGCTGGCTGTTTCGAGCGCCGGCGCTGTGGCTCGCGAATACACCTACAGCGATGCGCACCTGCACTACGTCGATTTCTTCCAGGAAACCGCCGGCATGCCCAAGTTGCTCAAGGCCATGGCGGACAATCGCATCGAGCATGTGATGATCTCCGGCGTGCCGGTGGCCAAGAAATGGCATGAAGACGAACCCAAGCGCCCGCGCTATTACGCCGGTGACGATGCCGACGCCTATTGGTACAGCGCCACCGATGTGATTGTGGCCGCTGCGGTAAACAAACTGCCCGCCGAACAGCGCCAGTACTTCCATCCGTTCCTGTCCGGCTTCAATCCCAATGACAAGAACTCCGACGCCCATATCCAGCGCATGCTCGACCTGTATCCGGGGCTGTGGCAAGGCATCGGCGAAGTGTTCACTCGCCATGATGACCTGACGGCGCTGACCTCCGGCGACACACCGCGCGCCAACAACGAAGCGATGACGCGGATCTATCACCTCGCGGCTGAAAATGACCTGCCGGTGATGCTGCATTCCAACATCACCTCCAAGCGTGAGAAAAATCCGCTGTACCTGGCGGAGGTCGAAGAGCCGTTGCGTAATCATCCCCATACGCGATTCATCTGGGCTCATGCCGGCACCAGCATGGAAATCCATCGGCACCAGACTCGGCTGGATTTCCTGTTGCCCACCGTGACGCGGATGCTCGAGTCTTACCCTAATCTGTTCATCGACCTGTCCTGGAGCATGCTCACGCCGTATCTGCTCGACGAGGCGGGTAAGCCCCGCGAAGAATGGGTAAAACTGGTGGAGCGCTTCCCGGAGCGCTTCATGGTCGGGTCTGATGTGGTCGGGCGCTTCAACAAGCTGGGCAAGGAGCTGCACAGCTTCGACCCGTTCCTTGATGCCTTGCCGGAGGATGTCGCGAGGAAAGTCGCGCGGGATAACTTTCTGGCGGTGTTGCCCCGTACCGCCTCACGCTGAGATCGCTTTTTGTGGCGAGGGAGCTTGCTCCCGCTCGACTGCGCAGCAGGCGCCAGATTTGGGGCTACTGCGTAGCCC
>NZ_JBHFJB010000004.1:25291-25928 GCF_057334555.1 Pseudomonas sp. AGC41 | reverse complement strand
GCGTAGCCCAGCCCCCCCCCCCCCCCCCCCCACAGGTCTGCCAATCCCTGGGCTATCGGTGGCATGGCGAACATCGCTTTGTCATCAGCCTGTCACTCCCGCGTCATACCCTCGCGCTCATCTCAATCAAGGAGCGCACTATGCATCTCACCCGTTCAAGCGCACTGGTCGCGCTGTTGTTGACCTGCGGCCTGGCACAGGCCGAAGTTCGTGTCGAAGGTCCGGTGGAATACGGTGTCTTCGAAGGGCCGCAAGCCGAATTGCAATCGGGCGAGCGGGTCCTGCGGCGCAGCAATGAGCAGATCCGCCAGACCGAGAGCGTACCGGCAAAGCTGGGCACCAAGTTTGGCATGCGCTACCAGCTGGCCGGCAAGGTCGCGGATGACCAGCCGTTGACCCTGTTGTATTTCACCCCGGGCATCCGTACCCCCGATGGCGTGCGTCATGACAAATTCGAAGTCATCCAGAAGCTGGTGCCTGGCGCGCCGCAGGATGTGATGGCCTACGAATTCACTGAAAGCCACGAAGTGGTGCCGGGGGAGTGGCGATTCATGGTGTTCCAGGGTGATCGGTTGCTGACGCAGCAGCGGTTTGTCGTGCGCTGAACCTTCATTTGCGCAGATCAAAAATGTGGGAG
>NZ_JBHFJB010000004.1:15570-25271 GCF_057334555.1 Pseudomonas sp. AGC41 | reverse complement strand
CGCTCCCACAATGAACCCAGGCATATTTGCCGGACAAAAAAACGCCCCGAACCAGTCGGGGCGTTTTTTATGGGACGTAGCAGCGGGGCTTACTGGCCCTGCCAGCGCTTCATCACCAGGGTGGCGTTGGTGCCACCGAAGCCGAAGCTGTTGCTCATCACGGTGTTGATGGTGGCGTTTTCGCGAGTCTTGGTCAGGATCGGCAGGTCGGCCACTTCCGGGTCCAGCTCGTCGATGTTGGCCGAACCGGCCATGAAGTTGCCTTCCATCATCAACATGCAATAGATCGCTTCGTGAACGCCGGCGGCGCCCAAGGAGTGACCCGACAGGCTCTTGGTGGAGCTGATGGCCGGAGCCTTGTCGCCGAACACTTCACGTACGCCTTTCATCTCCGCGACGTCGCCGACCGGAGTCGAAGTGCCATGGGTGTTCAGGTAGTCGATTGGCGTATCGACGGTGGACATGGCCATCTGCATGCAGCGCACGGCACCTTCGCCGCTTGGCGCGACCATGTCGTAGCCGTCGGAAGTGGCGCCGTAGCCGACGATTTCCGCATAGATTTTCGCGCCACGGGCGAGGGCGTGTTCCAGCTCCTCGACCACGACCATGCCGCCACCGCCAGCGATGACAAAACCGTCACGGTCGGCATCGTAGGCACGGGAAGCTGTCTGCGGGGACTCGTTACGCTTGCTGGACAAGGCGCCCATCGCGTCGAACAGGAACGACTGGCTCCAATGTTCTTCTTCGCCGCCACCGGCGAAGACGATGTCCTGCTTGCCCATCTGGATCTGCTCGACCGCGGTGCCAATGCAGTGGGCACTGGTGGCGCAGGCGGAGGAGATCGAGTAGTTCAGGCCCTTGATCTTGAATGGCGTGGCCAGGCAGGCCGACACGGTGCTGCCCATGGTCCGCGTGACGCGGTACGGGCCGACACGCTTGACGCCTTTCTCGCGCAGGATGTCCAGCGCTTCCATCTGGTTCAGGGTCGACGCGCCACCGGAACCGGCGATCAGGCCGGTGCGCACGTTGGAAACCTGCTCGTCGGTCAGGCCGGAGTCAGCGATGGCGTCCTTCATGGCCAGGTAGGCATAAGCTGCCGCGTGACCGACGAAACGGTAGATCTTGCGATCGATCAGCTCTTCGAGATTGAGGTCAATGGAGCCGGAAACCTGGCTACGCAGACCCATTTCGGCGTATTCCGGGTTGTACCGGATGCCAGGGCGACTTGCACGCAGGTTAGCGGAGACGGTCTCTTTGTCATTGCCCAGGCACGAAACGATGCCCAGACCAGTGATAACGACGCGGCGCATGCGGATAACCCTTAGAAGTTGTCAGTGGAGGTGAAAACGCCGACCCGAAGGCCTTCGGCGGTGTAGATCTCGCGACCGTCGACAGCCACCGAACCATCGGCAATGGCCATGTTCAGCTTGCCCTTGAGGACGCGTTTGATATGAATGTTATAGGTAATCTTCTTCGCAGTCGGGAGCACCTGACCGAAGAATTTCACCTCGCCCGAACCCAGGGCGCGACCGCGGCCCGGCAGGCCCTGCCAGCCAAGGAAAAAGCCGACCAGTTGCCACATGGCATCCAGGCCCAGGCAGCCGGGCATTACCGGATCGCCTTCGAAATGGCAAGCGAAGAACCACAGGTCCGGAGTGATATCCAGCTCGGCGACCAATTCACCTTTGCCGTACTTGCCACCCTCGTCGCTGATATGGGTGATGCGATCCACCATCAGCATGTTCGGGGCGGGCAGTTGCGCGTTACCTGGGCCGAACAGCTCACCGCGACTGCAGCGCAGCAGATCTTCCCGAGTAAAGGCGTTTTGTTTGGTCATGCGAGCTCCTCAATAGTCCCATGCGGCAGGGTGGGGCAAATCTTCCCGGCCGATCGAAGCGTTCATGCCTCGAGTCGGCAGCCTACTCATAGACTATTGCGTTGTAGTGAAAGTCACAGCACACGGGAAAATGAATGTACACCTGTGCACTGAAATTGTTATTCGTTTCCCGATCGAGACTTGTCCGGGTGCTTAAGACTGCCGCACTTTCGCCTTTCACGCCAGTCACAGATGGTCCACGGCCCCGTATCAACGCACCCAGCGCTGCAAAATCTGCTGCAGGTCAATTCTTTTGAATGGCTTGGCCAGGTAATCGTTCATGCCTGCGGCGAGGCAGGCTTCACGGTCGCCCTGCAATGCGTTGGCCGTCAGGGCAATGATGGGGACCTCGGCGCAGCCCGGCAACTGACGGATCTGCCGCGTGGCTTCGTAGCCGTCGATCACCGGAAGCCGGCAGTCCATCAGGATCACTTCGAAAATCAGGCTCTCGGCGCTGCGCACGGCCTGGGCGCCATCGGTGGCGACGCTGACCGTGAAGCCCAGGCTGCGCAGCATGGCTTCGATCACGGTCTGGTTGACCGGATTGTCTTCCACCAGCAACACATTACGGCCCTCGCCATCGCTGCTGCCACCGGGCGCGCGTGGGGCCAGGGTCGGTGGGGACTGCCGCGACAGCGCGAGCGGTATCTCCAGGGTGAACACCGAGCCCTGGCCCTCTACGCTCTGGGCCCGCAGTGTGCCGCCCATGCGTTCGGCCAGGGTACGCGCGATCGGCAGGCCCAGGCCGGTGCCGCCATAACGTCGGGAAATCGAACTGTCGGCCTGCTGGAACGCGTCGAACATGCGCTCCAGGCTGTCGGCCGGGATGCCGATCCCACTGTCGCGTACGGTGCAGGTGAACCACAGCAGTTCGTGATCGAGCGCCTGCCACTGGCATTGCACAGTGACGCGCCCCTGGTCGGTGAACTTCAGCGCGTTGCCGATCAGGTTGACCAGGATCTGACGGATCCGCGTCGGGTCGCCTTGCACTTGCAGGGCCCGCATGTCGTCGGGGATCAGCAGGTCCAGGCCCAGCTTGCGTTGCGCGGCGCTGTGCTGGAACGACTGGGCGCAGCTGCCGACCAGTTCCGCCAGGTTGAAAGCGATATGTTCCAGTTCCAGGGCCGAACGCTCGATGCGCGAGAAGTCGAGAATATCGTTGATCACCTTCAGCAGGTGCTCGGTGGATTCCGAAGCCAGCGCGGTGTACTCGTGCTGCTCGTCGGTCATCTGCGTGGTTTCCAGCAACTGCAGCATGCCCAGGACGCCATTCATGGGCGTGCGCAGTTCATGGCTCATCATGGCCAGGAATTCCGACTTGGCGCTGTTGGCCTTTTCCGCTTCCTCGCGGGTCTGGATCAACTGTGCCATGGCTTGCTGCTGTTCGCGGCTGGCCTGCTCGAGGCCGTCGGCCAGATTGTTGATGTGCCGCGACAGAGCGCCCAGTTCGCCGTCGTCGACGATCGGCAATGGGGTGCTGTAGTCGCCTTGCTGGATCGCCTTGACCGCGTTGCCGATGTCGCGGATCGGCTGTGACAGGCTGGCGGCCAGTCGGCGCGCCACCAGGAAAGTAAAGAGCAGGGCGAACAACGCCAGGATCGCGGCCTTGAGCAGGATCTCCTGCTGGCGCTCGCTGAAGGCGTCACTGGACATGCCGACGATCACGCGGCCCAGGTAGTCTTCGCCGGGCGCCTCGGTGGACGGGCTGGTGCCTTGCAGGAAATCATTGTTCAGCGCGATGCGTTGCAGGCGAACCGGAGCCTGGAACACCTCCACCTGCTGCGAGTGGTTGCGCGTCTGCGCCGGTTGCTCGACGTACACGAGGATTCGCTCCGTGCGGTCCTGGACTTCGAGAAAGCGCACGTGAGGGGTGGCCAGGGTGGCGGTGAGCAAACTTTCCAGCACGTCGTTGTTGCCGGCAATCACCCCGTATTCCGCAGCCGGAGCCAGCTGGTTGGCGATCAGTTGCCCGGTGTGGTTGAGCTCCTGGCGCAAGTCCTGGATTCGCACGAAGGTAAAGAAGCTGATCAACAGCACGGTCAGCAACAATGCCGGGCCGAGGGCAATGAGCTGGGTGCGGGTATTGATATCCCAACGTCGACGCAAGGTCATGGGCGGTGTTCTCCTTCTGCCAACTGCGCAGCGA
Organism: Pseudomonas sp. AGC41; assembly: GCF_057334555.1. Taxonomy (NCBI): domain Bacteria; kingdom Pseudomonadati; phylum Pseudomonadota; class Gammaproteobacteria; order Pseudomonadales; family Pseudomonadaceae; genus Pseudomonas; species Pseudomonas sp. AGC41. The sequence continues at coordinate 21,249 of NZ_JBHFJB010000004.1, read as the reverse complement.
CGGCTTCGGCATCAATCGGTTCAATCCCCAGCGAGCGGGCGACCTGCTGGTTACTCATGACTTTGAAACGGACCGGATACAGCGTGCGCGGCCAGCTGGCGGTGGGACGGTCGAGCAATTCGTCGAGGATCGCCAGCCAGTCGTCCTGGTCGCTGTAGGTGCTGGCCAGGCTGCCAGCCCTGACAAAAGCGGCGCTTGGCCCGATCAGCGCGCGTTGCCGGGCGTAGCTGCTGAGCAGCAGATTCTTCACGGTCTTGGGGTTGTAGAGGTCGGGGTCATCGAGGCCCAGCAGTACGTCGCTGCGGCCCAGCAGATTCTGCAAGGGACGGTTGTCACTGCTGTCGTCCCAGCGTTCGCTGACGATTTCCAGGCCCAGCGGCCTGGCTGCCTGCTGGATGTCCTTGAGCAGGAATTCGCTGTGCCGGTCGAACAGCACGCCGACCCGCCGCACTTGCGGCAGCACCCTGCGGATCAGTTGCAGTTGCCGCGCCATGGGCGGATCGCTCCACAGCAGGCTCAGACGCTCAGGCGTTGCCTCGCCCAGGCGTTCGTATGCCTGCAGGCGACTGATGCGCAGGACCAAGGTGGCCGGGCCGTGGTTTTTTTGCAGGCGCCAGTCGAGGCTTGGCGGGTCAAGCAGGACCAGGCGCGCATCGGCTGGCAACTGGTCCGGCGACGGCAGGCTGGCCAACGGCGCGAACCGCACGTTGTCTTGCGGACGCCGGGCTTGCAGGGCCTGCGTGAACGATTGCACGCCGGGGCTATCCTGGGCGCCGGTCAAGAGAATTTCGGCGGCCCGGGCATCAAGGGTCGTCAGCAGACTGACAAAGGCCAGGCACAGGAGTAGCGGCAGGCGGCCACGGAGGGGCGTCTTGCGCGGTTGGTCCGCAGACATCTAGAACGACAGCTCCGCGCTGAAATACAGGACGTGACGGGCGTCGTAACGATTGTCGGCGAACGTGGTCGGCTGGTTATCGAGGCGCTGCTGCACGATACCCGCCAGCTCCAGGCTCGCCTTGCCCAGGGGGATCCGCTTGGCGACGCGAGTATCGACCCGTTCGTAGCGGTAGCCATTGAGATCGTCGGCGCCATAATAGAAAACTGCGCTGTTCCAGCCTCGGCCCCAGTCGTGCAGCCATCCGGCCGAGCCGCTGTTGCGGGCGGTCAGTTGTTCGTCGAGAGGATTGCTGGCCTGGGCATCGACGTAGGCATAGGTCAGGCGCAGGCGATCGGCGCTGCTCAGGCGCCAGTCGAGCTGGGTCTCGGCACCGTCGAACTGCGAGTCGTTGGCATTGCTGGCGATGTACTGGTTGTTGCGCAGCGGTTCGCTGATCATGCCGGTGATTTCGTCATGGAACAGCTTCACATCCACCGTCAGGCCCAGGTCCATGAAGTAACCGTTGTAGCCCAGCTCTCGCGAGCGCATGTGCTCCTGTTCGAGGTTTCCCGGGCCGCGCGTGCGGACGAAGTAGCGCGCGCTGTCCTGGCCGAACGCGGCGGGCCGCAGGTTGGTGACCTGGTAGCTCCAGTTGACGTTGTTCTCGAACATGTCCGGCGAGCGCACCGCCTCGGAGTACACCGCCCGAAGCCCGTGTCGCGGGTTGATCAGGTAGTTGACCGCGACTCGCGGGGTCAGTGAGCTGCCGGTCAGGCGGGTGTCTTCGAACATCGCCCCGCCTTGCAGCAGCCAGTGCTCGCTGGCGCGCCATTCGAGCTGGCCGAACAGGCGCCAGGTGGTGTCGTCCAGCGTGCCGTTGAAGTAGGTCTCGGAGTTGGCCCGGTCATAGCGATAATTCGCCCCGGTGACCAGGCGCAGGCTATCGGACAGGCTCAGGGTGTCCTGGATTTCCAAGTCGTAACGTGACTCCCGGGCACTCTGGTCGATGTCGCCGCAAAGGGTTCGCGAGGCGCCGTTGCGCCATTGACCGATCACCTGGTTGGCCAGCGCCTGTTCCTGGGCGGTGCCGGCAGGCGCCCCTGTGCCAAGGAAGCTTGGAATATTGCGCGCCAGCTTCTCGGCGTAATTCGGGTTGAGCTGCCAGAGGTCGGTCAGTTGCGGGCTGAAGGACACCTCGGCATCGCAAGCGCGCCAGGTCTGCTGGCGATCCCAATGCTGGATCGAGCCTTGTACATAGAGACTGTGGTTGGGGTCCAGGTCGAGGTTCCAGCGCAACGAACCGGCGTAGTCCTTGGCGACGACATCGGAGTTGTCCCCGGCCGCGGTTATCCCGGCGAAAACCGGGCGATAGGTATACGGCCGCTGGTTGCTCCCCTCCTTGGCGCTCAGTTGCCAATCGATGCTCTGCCATTCGTCCAGGGCCTGGCTGACGGAGAGGTTAATGCGATTCAGGCGCCGACTGTCGCGGTAGTCCGCGCCGTTGCGGTCACTGTCGAAACCGTCGTCTTCCTGGCCGGACAGGGACAGGCGCATATCGCCATTTTCCCAACCGCTGCCCTGGCTGGCGTACCAGTCGCTGATGCCACGCTGGCCTCGGGTCATTTTCAACCGGGTGCCGTGGCTGCCCGCCGGGGCGCGGGTGATGATATTGACGACTGCCATCAGCGCGTTGGCGCCGTAGCTGACGGTGTTGGGGCCGCGGAAGACTTCGATCCGGTCGATGTCTTCCATGGCGACCGGAATGTCGCTCCAGTCCACCGTGGCGAGGCCGGCGCGGTACACCGAGCGGCCGTCGATCAGCACTTGCATGCGTCGCGCTTCGCTGGCGTTGGCGCCGTGGTAGTTCACCGTGGCCTGGTTGCCGCTGAGGTTGCCGACCATCATGCCCGGCACCAGGCGCAACAGTTCGCTGATGTCCCGGGCACCGCTGGCCTTGATCAATTCGCTGTCAAGCACGGTCATGCTGCCCGGCACCGCCGCCGGCGACTGTTTCAGCCGCGTGGCGGTGAGTACCTGGGGCAGGGGCTGGTTGTCCACGAACAGATCATCGGCCACCACGGAGGGGCTGATGACCAGCGCCAACAGCAGTGATGAACCTGGGCGGGAAGGGCCAACGAACACGGCACAGCCTTTGATTAAAGGAGGGATGGCGGGCATGTTAACCGAGCCGCGCGACTTTTCCATTCACGTTGGCAGCATTTTCCTCGGAATTGATTGTCAGCTTGCTACTGCCATCGGTAATTGCTGACGGGGCTGGTCGCGGTTCGGCTGCTCCGTATAATGCCGGGCATTGCCACTTGGTATGGAAGAGCGGATTGCATATGACTGAACAGCGCCCGATCGCGGTCCTGGGAGGCGGGAGTTTCGGCACCGCCGTGGCTAACCTGCTGGCGGAGAATGGCCACGCGGTGCGCCAGTGGATGCGCGACCCGGAGCAGGCCGAGGCCATCCGGCTCAACCGGGAGAACCCGCGTTACCTCAAAGGCATCAAGGTTCGCCCGGAAGTGGAGCCGGTCACCGATTTGCAGGCCACGCTCGAGGGCAGCGATCTGTTCTTCGTTGCCTTGCCTTCCAGCGCCCTGCGCTCGGTGCTGGCGTCCCACGCCGAACGCCTGAGCGGCAAGCTGCTGGTGAGCCTGACCAAAGGCATCGAGGCGCAGACCTTCAAGCTGATGAGCGAGATTCTCGAGGAAATCGCCCCCAAGGCACGCATCGGCGTGATTTCCGGGCCGAACCTGGCGCGGGAAATCGCCGAGCATGCGCTGACCGCCACCGTCGTCGCCAGTGAAGACGAGGAGCTTTGCCAGCGGGTCCAGGCCGCCCTTCATGGCCGAACCTTCCGGGTCTATGCCAGCGCCGATCGTTTCGGCGTGGAGCTGGGCGGGGCGCTGAAGAACGTCTATGCGATCATCGCCGGCATGGCGGTCGCGCTGGGCATGGGCGAAAACACCAAGAGCATGCTGATCACCCGGGCGCTGGCGGAAATGACCCGTTTTGCCGTCAACCAGGGTGCCAACCCGATGACATTCCTCGGGCTGGCCGGGGTGGGCGACCTGATTGTCACCTGCTCGTCGCCCAAGAGTCGTAACTACCAGGTCGGCTTCGCCCTCGGCCAGGGCCTGAGCCTGGACGAGGCCGTGTCGCGCCTGGGCGAAGTCGCGGAAGGGGTCAATACCCTCAAGGTCCTCAAGGCCAAGTCCCAGGAGGCCGGGGTGTATATGCCGCTGGTCGCGGGACTGCACGCCATTCTGTTTGAAGGGCGCACGCTGGAGCAGGTCATCGAACTGTTGATGCGTGGTGAACCGAAGACCGATGTCGATTTCATTTCCACCAGCGGTTTCAACTGATTTCGTATCGACCGCAAGCAGGAGCGAACCATGAACGATCCGAAAGGGCAGCCCCAATACGAGTCCATCCTGCTGCGCGTGCTGTGGATGGTGATTTACCTGCTGGTCTGGCAGGTGGCGCAATTCATCCTCGGTGCCGTGGTGCTGGTGCAGCTGATTTATCGGCTGATCTACGGCGCACCCAGCGCCAGCCTGATGAACTTCGGCGATAGCCTGAGCCAGTTCCTTGCGCAGATCGGCCGCTTCGGCACTTTCCATAGCGACCAGAAGCCCTGGCCATTCGCTGACTGGCCGACCCCGCGCACACCGGAAGGCGAAGCGCCTCATGCCGTGGCGCCGGCGCCGCACCCGGTCCGTGACGAGGAGCCGAAACTATGAAACTGTGGGTATTGCGTCACGGTGAAGCAGAGCCGCACGGAGCTCGTCCGGACCCTGAGCGGGTACTGACGGTCCTTGGCCGCGAAGAGGTGCTGCGCAGCGCCGGTCGGTTGATGGCCGAGCCGTTGCGGGCCATTTATGCCAGCCCCTACGTGCGTGCCCAGCAGACCGCGCAACTGGTACGTGAAGCCCTGGGGTTCGAGCCTGAGTTGATCACGGTCGACTGGCTCACCCCGGAGACCCGGCCGGCCGATGTGCTGAAACATCTGGAGGACCAGGACGACGTGCTACTGGTCAGCCACAATCCGCTGGTGGGCAGCCTGCTGGGCTTGTTGCAGCACGGCCATCTGCAACAACCTGAACAGGTGCAAACGGCCGGCCTGGCCGAGCTGGAAGGCGACCTGCCGTTGGCCGGCTCGATGAAACTAAAGAGCCTCAGGCATCCCTGAGAAACCGCTTCCGGGCGGGAAAAACAAAAAATCACGAAGGAAGGGCACGATGAGTCTTTGGCGCACCACCCCCAACATCGAACAACTGAACGCTGCGGGTAAGAACACGATCAGTGAAGTACTGGACATCCGTTTTGAATCCTTCGATGACGAATCCCTGACCGCGAGCATGGTGGTCGATCACCGCACCCACCAACCGTTCGGTTTGTTGCACGGCGGCGCTTCGGTGGTGCTGGCTGAAACGGTCGGGTCCATGGCCGCCTACCTGTGCGTGGACACCAGCAAGTTCTATTGCGTCGGCCTGGAAATCAACGCCAACCACCTGCGTGGCGTGCGCAGCGGGCGGGTCACCGCGACGGCGCGCTCGGTTCACCTGGGCCGCACCACGCAGGTCTGGGACATTCGCCTGGTCAACGATGACGGCAAGGTCAACTGCGTATCGCGCCTGACCATGGCGGTAGTGCCGCTGGGCGAGCAGCCGCCGGCGCGGTGATGCCTAAGGGGATGTCTTCGTGGCGAGGGAGCGTGCTCCGGCTGGGCCGCAAAGCGGGCCCCGGTCAATTGACTCGCGCAGCCTGACATACCGCGTCGCCTGGCTTCGGGCCTG
>NZ_JBHFJB010000004.1:0-15550 GCF_057334555.1 Pseudomonas sp. AGC41 | reverse complement strand
CCCCCCCCCCCCCCCCCCCCCCCCCGGGGGCAGCGGGGCAGGGCGCCATATCCCAACCGCGACTGTCATCATTCCTGTCAGTTACGGTCATTGCCGCGCTACCGGGTTCTGCGGACAATCGGTGGCAGTTCTCGCAACGGATCGGCCAACATGTCGCAACAGGTGTTTTTCGCCCACGCCAATGGTTTCCCTTCGGCCACCTACGGCAAGCTGTTCGCCGCGCTGGCGCCGCAATATGAGGTCGCGCACCTCGAACTGCACGGTCACGACCCACGGTTTCCGGTGGACGACAACTGGAACAACCTGGTGGACGAGCTGATTCATCACCTGGAACAGCAACCGGAACCGGTGTGGGGCGTCGGGCATTCCCTGGGCGGGGTGTTGCACTTGCACGCGGCGTTGCGTTGCCCTCGGTTGTATCGCGGCGTGGTCATGCTCGATTCGCCGGTGCTGACCCGCGCCGACCGATGGCTGATCCTGGCCGCCAAGCGCATGGGTTTCATTGATCGCCTGACCCCGGCCGGGCGGACCCTCGGACGGCGCGAGGAATTCAGCGACCTGGCGTCGGCGCGGGCCTATTTTGCCGGCAAGACGCTGTTTCGCGGTTTCGACCCGGAATGCTTTGAAGCTTATCTGCAACATGGCTTGCAACCCGTCGGTGACCGGCTGCGGCTGCGCTTCGACCCGGCCACGGAGATCAGCATCTACCGTGGCGTGCCGCACACCCGTCCCGGACGGGCTGGAAAACTCCAGGTCCCGCTGGCGGTAGTGCGAGGCCGACAGAGTCGCGTGGTGATGCGTCATCACACGCGTGTGGTAGGGCGCATGCCGCAGGGTGAATCCCTGACCATGCCCGGTGGCCACATGTTTCCCCTCGAATATCCCCAGGACACGGCCAACCTGCTCAAGGACCTGCTCCAGCGCTGGCAGGGGCCTGACGCATGAACGTCGTTGAAGAGGTTCGCCTGAGCTTGCCCCATATCGAACTCGCCGCCCATCTGTTCGGGCCGGAAGATGGCCGGCCGGTGATCGCCCTGCATGGCTGGCTGGACAACGCCAACAGTTTCGCCCGGCTCGCGCCGCGGTTGGAAGGTGTGCGGGTGATTGCCCTGGACATGGCCGGCCACGGTCATTCCGGGCACCGCCCGGCCGGCGCCGGCTATGCTCTGTGGGACTACGCCCATGATGTGCTGCAAGTGGCCGAGCAATTGGGTTTGAAGCGTTTCGCGCTGTTGGGGCATTCGATGGGCGCCATCGTTTCGCTGGTGCTGGCCGGCTCCCTGCCGGAGAGGATCACGCATCTGGGCCTGATCGACGGGGTGATTCCGCCTACGGCCAAGGGCGACAATGCGGCGGAACGCATGGGCATGGCCCTGCAGGCGCAGCTGGATTTGCAGGAAAAGCGCAAACCGGTCTACACAACCCTCGACCGAGCCATCGAAGCGCGTATGAAAGGGCTGGTGGCGGTCAGTCGCGAAGCCGCCGAGTTGCTCGCCCAACGCGGCCTGATGCCAGTGCCGGGCGGCTATACCTGGCGCACCGACAACCGCCTGACCTTGCCATCGCCACTGCGCCTGACCGATGAACAGGCCATGGCGTTCGTGGCCCGAGTCGCCTGTCCAGCGCACCTGGTGGTGGCAGCTGACGGCATGCTGGCCCAGCATTCGGAGTTGCTGGAACGGCTACCTTTCAGTCATGAGCGGTTGCCTGGCGGTCATCATTTGCACCTGAACGATGAGGTCGGCGCCGCTCTTGTAGCAGACTGTTTCAATCGGTTCTTCAGCGTTTCTTGACTTGCGCCGGGCAACTGTCGAGGCTTGGCGGGTGGAAAGGGAGCCAACCATGACAGAAAACCGTACATTCGCCTTGCTGCGCATCAGCATTAAAAGACGTCTTCGCGTCGCGCGGGTCCAGGCACAGTCGATCCGATGAAACTATCCATGTATTCATTCGCCCTGCTGGCGCTGGCCGCTTTCGGTCCGGCCGCCCTGGCCGCCGATGTGCCCGGCAGCCAGGACCTGGCGCGCGTGCCGCGGATGCCTGACGCGCAAATCGTCGATTACCGGCAAACCAGCGACCTTGAGCGTATCTACCCGATGGGCTCGATTCGCAGGATCAGCGGCCAGCTGCGCTTCGATGGGCAGGTCGACGCCCGCGGCAACGTTACGTCGGTCACCTATGAATTACCGCCGGAGCACACCGCCACCCAGGCTTTTACCGCTGCTCGCGAAGCACTGCAGAAGCAGGACGCCGAGCTGCTTTTCTGGTGCCAGGCGCGCGATTGCGGTGAAAGCAGCCTGTGGGCCAACCAAGTGTTCGGCAATGCCAAGCTCTATGGTGCCGACAGCGGCCAGGCCTATCTGCTGTTGCGCCTGGCGCCGCCGGCGGACAACACGCTGATCGCGCTGTATGCCATCACCCGTGGCAACCGCAAGGCCTACCTGCACGTCGAACAGTTCGAAGCGAACGCTCCCCTGGGGGATCTGCTGCCGACATCGGCGACACTGCTGCGCCAGCTCAAGGACACCGGCGTGCTGGATCTGCCGCGTCTTGCCGGCGAGCCGGACGACGCCTGGCTGCGTCTGCTGTCCCGGGCGCTGAACCTGGACACCGGCCTTCGGGTCAGCATCGCCGGCCCGCAGGCCGAGGTGTGGCGTCAGGCCCTCATCGACCAGGGTGTCCGGGCCGCGCGCATGGAGACGGCCGGTGGTGAGGCGAAGGGCCTGCATCTTGAACTGTTGCGGTAAGCAGTTTCAGGGACGCACCACGTGCCGTTGACCCGACCCAGTTCATTTTTCGAGATCTTTCATGCTCAATAACGATCGGCTATTGGTGCAGATCCTGCTGTTGGTGTTGTTCGGCGCAAGCCTCTGGGTGATGGCGCCATTCTGGTCGGCGCTGTTCTGGGGCGCCGTGCTGGCTTTCGCCAGCTGGCCGCTGATGCGCCTGCTGACCCGCTGGGTCAATGGCCGAGAATCCCTCGCCGCGGCGTTGCTGACGGTCGGCTGGATGTTGCTGGTGGCGGTGCCGCTGGTGTGGCTGGGGTTCAACCTGGCCGATCATGTGCGCGATGCCACGGCGTTCATCAGGGACGTGCAGGTCGACGGCCTGCCCGCAGCTCCGGAATGGCTGGCTGGTGTGCCGCTGATAGGCGGGCGGCTGGTGACGCTCTGGGACAGCATCGACCAACAGGGCGCGGCGATGATGGTGTCCATCAAGCCGTACCTCGGAAGGGTCGGCAATTGGCTGCTGGCCCGTAGCGCGCAAGTAGGCGGCGGTATTCTCGAACTGACATTGAGCATCGTGTTCGTGTCCTTTTTCTACCGTGACGGCCCGCGCCTGGCGGCCTTTGTCCAAGGCTTGCTGGAGCGGTTGATTGGTGACCGTGCCGGGTACTACGTCGACCTGGTGGCCGGTACGGTGCAGCGGGTGGTCAACGGCGTGATCGGTACCGCGGCGGCCCAGGCCGTGCTCGCGCTGATCGGTTTCCTGATCGCGGGCGTACCGGGAGCACTGGTGCTTGGTATCGTCACCTTCCTGCTCAGCCTGATCCCCATGGGCCCGCCGCTGGTCTGGATCCCCGCCACGGCCTGGCTGGCGTGGAAGGGCGAATACGGGATGGCGGTGTTCCTCGGTATCTGGGGCACTTTCATCATCAGCGGCGTGGACAACGTGCTCAAGCCTTACCTGATCAGTCGCGGCGGAAACCTGCCGCTGGTCATCGTGCTGCTGGGGGTTTTTGGCGGGTTGATCGCCTTTGGTTTCATCGGCCTGTTCATCGGTCCGACGCTGTTGGCGGTGGCGTACAGCTTGCTGACGGACTGGAGCAAGAGCCAGGCGCGCTAGGACCGCAGGTTTACCTGTGGCGCGGTGCGGGTAATCAGCCAGTTGATGAAGATCAAAGCCGGGACTGGATGACGATTTACGATCATCGGGTCCCGCACAGGCGCTGGTTCCGCTACAATGCGCGCCGATTTCGACTTGCCTGAGAGCCCGCTCATGTCCGCCTGCCAGACGCCTATCATCGTCGCCCTGGATTTCCCTACACGTGACGCCGCCCTGAAGCTGGCCGACCAGTTGGACCCCAAGCTCTGCCGGGTCAAAGTCGGCAAGGAACTGTTCACCAGTTGTGCTGCGGAAATCGTCGGCACCCTGCGGGACAAGGGCTTCGAGGTCTTCCTCGACCTGAAATTCCACGACATCCCCAACACCACCGCCATGGCCGTCAAGGCCGCTGCGGAGATGGGCGTGTGGATGGTCAATGTGCACTGCTCCGGTGGCCTGCGCATGATGGCGGCGTGCCGGGAGGTGCTGGACCAGCGCAGCGGCCCGAAACCGCTGCTGATCGGCGTGACCGTACTGACCAGCATGGAGCGTGAGGACCTGGCGGGAATCGGTCTGGACATCGAGCCCCAGGAGCAGGTGTTGCGTCTTGCGGCGCTGGCGCAAAAGGCCGGTATGGACGGTCTGGTCTGTTCGGCCCTGGAAGCCGGCGCCCTGAAGACGGCCCACCCGTCGCTGCAACTGGTGACCCCGGGGATTCGTCCGGCGGGCAGTGCGCAGGATGACCAGCGTCGTATCCTGACCCCGCGCCAGGCACTGGATGCCGGTTCCGACTATCTGGTGATCGGCCAACTTCCCGAAGTTCTCCCCGCTGAACAGTTTGGTCAGCGTCTCGGGGAAGGTCTCCAGCCCTTCGACGATGTCTTCCTTGCTCTTGAGCTGCCCCTTGGCCATCCAGCCGGCCATTTCCTGCCCGGCGGCAGCGAATTGCGCGGCGTAGTCCATGACCACGAAGCCTTCCATACGGGCGCGATTGACCAATAGCGACAGGTAATTGGCCGGTCCTTTCACCGCTTCCTTGTTGTTGTATTGGCTGATCGCGCCGCAAATCACCACCCGGGCTTTCATATTCAGGCGGCTGAGCACCGCATCGAGAATGTCGCCGCCGACGTTATCGAAATACACATCCACGCCTTTCGGACACTCACGCTTGAGGCCGGCGTGGACGTCTTCGCTCTTGTAGTCGATGGCGCCGTCAAAACCCAGCTCATCAATCAGAAACTTGCATTTATCGGCACCGCCGGCAATGCCGACCACGCGGCAGCCTTTGATCTTGGCGATCTGCCCGGCGATGCTGCCCACCGCCCCGGCGGCTCCCGAAAGCACTACGGTTTCACCGGCCTTGGGGGCGCCGACATCCAGCAGGGCGAAGTAGGCGGTCATGCCGGTCATGCCCAGCGCGGACAAATAACGCGGCAGCGGCGCCAGTTTCGGATCCACCTTGTAGAAACCTCGTGGCTCGCCGAGGAAATAATCCTGCACGCCCAATGCACCGTTGACGTAGTCCCCGACCGCGAAGCCCGGATTGTTCGACGCGACCACCTGGCCTACGCCCAAGGCCCGCATGACTTCACCGATGCCGACCGGCGGGATATAGGACTTACCCTCGTTCATCCAGCCACGCATGGCCGGGTCCAGAGACAGGTATTCGTTCTTCACCAGGATCTGACCGGCTGCCGGTTCGCCGACCGGCACTTGTTGATAAGTGAACGTCTCGCGGGTCGCGGCGCCTACCGGGCGTTTGGCGAGCAGGAACTGGCGATTGATCTGAGCAGTCATGGCTGGGACTCAAGATGAATGAAGCCTTGTTGATAGACCCTCGGCGGGTTGATCGCAAGGTTTGCCGACACAGCGAATGCATGTCGATCCAACCCGGTGATGATGTGGACGGGGCTGTTATCACTGGCATCCATGAATATCCAACCGGCATTTGCATAGTGCTGCCGTAGTAGTACGGGCGATGACTATATTCAGCGACTCCCGTAATTCTTCGAGGCATTGACGATGAGCATGACGTTTTCCGGACAGGTTGCCGTGGTGACGGGCGCGGCGGCAGGCATTGGCCGCGCCACCGCCCAGGCGTTCGCGGCGCAAGGCCTGAAAGTGGTCGCGGCGGACCTGGACGTGGCGGGCGGCGAGGGTACGGTGCAGTTGATTCGCGATGCCGGTGGCGAGGCGGTGTTCGTGCGCTGTGACGTGACCGTGGAAAGCGATGTGCAACGTCTGATGGACCAGGTGATCAGTGCCTACGGTCGCCTGGATTACGCATTCAACAACGCTGGCATCGAGATCGAGAAGGGCAAGCTGGCCGATGGCACGCTGGACGAGTTCGACGCGATCATGGGGGTCAACGTCAAGGGCGTCTGGCTGTGCATGAAGTATCAATTGCCGTTGCTGCTGGCCCAAGGGGGCGGCGCTATCGTCAATACGGCCTCGGTGGCCGGACTAGGGGCCGCGCCGAAAATGAGCATCTACGCAGCCTCCAAGCACGCGGTGATCGGGCTGACCAAGTCGGCTGCCATCGAATACGCCAAGAAGAAAATCCGTGTGAACGCGGTCTGCCCGGCGGTCATCGACACCGATATGTTCCGGCGCGCCTACGAGGCGGACCCGAAGAAAGGCGAGTTCGCCAATGCGATGCATCCCGTGGGGCGTATCGGCAAGGTCGAGGAAATCGCCAGCGCGGTGCTGTACCTGTGCAGCGACGGGGCGGCATTCACTACGGGGCATTCACTGGCCGTGGACGGCGGGGTCACGGCGTTCTGACCGTCATGGTTGCAACCCTGCACGCAGGACGAAGCCCGCACTGGATGCGGGCTTCGTTTTTTGGTGGCAGGTGCGCTCGATTGACCGGCCAATGTATTTCAAAGCATGAGAAGCAGGCGTTTTCGCGTCTTTGGCTTACATCGCCCGAGTTAGCCGTGTGCTTAACTGTTTGCGAACGTAAATCATACGCTTAGGAGCTTGGTTACTCATGGAGTTGAGAATCGACCGGCAGGCCCTGGTGCCTGTCGTGCAGCAAATTGTCGACGCGCTGGCCAGCCGGATCCGCCAGGGTGTGGTGCCGCCAGGGTCCCGCCTGCCATCGATCCGACGGCTTGCGCGGGAAAACCTGCTAAGCCAGGCGAGTGTCCACGAAGCCTGCCAGCGGCTGGTGACTCAGGGGTTGCTGGCATCTCTTCACGGTTCAAGTTTCCTGGTTGCCTCAGGCCCTCCGGCATTGAGCGAGCCTGTCGATCAGTTTTGGCCGCCGGGCGCTTCTTACGAGCAGGCGGGGCTGGGCGACGGTTCGCCAGGGGCACTGGAGTTAGGTGGCGGCGGGTTGCCAGAGAGTTGGCGTGAAAGCGATGACATTGGTTATGCGATCCGCCAGGTCACCCGCACCGACATGGCGGGGTTGTTCAGCTACAGCACACCGATGGGGCTCCCGGCTTTGCGCGAGCAATTGTCCAGGCGCCTGAAACAGTTCGATATCGGTGCTGATGAAAACCTGATCCTGACCACTACCGGGGCAACCCATGGGCTGGACCTGATCGTGCGGACACTTCTGCAGCCAGGAAGCTGCGTCGTGGTGGAAAGTCCGGGCTACTCGAAACTGTTCGACCTGCTCAGACTACATGGAATCAACATGATCGAACTGCCCAGGACTCCCCGCGGCCCGGACATCGCTGCGCTCGAATGTCTGTTGGCGATGCATCGCCCCAGTGCCCTGTTCATCAACAGTGCCTGCCACAACCCGACCGGCAGCAACCTGTCCCAGGCTGTAGCCCAGCGTTTGCTTGAGTTGGCGAAAGAGCACGCCATGCTGGTTATCGAGGACGATGTCTATGCCGATTTCCAGGGTTCGCCGCGAGTCCGCCTGGCTGCCCTGGATGCCGATGTCATCTACCTGGGCAGTTTCTCGAAAACCCTCAGCAGTTCGTTGCGAGTCGGCTTCGTGGCAGCCGGGGCCTGCGTTATCGCGCGCCTGAGCGAGGTCAAGGGAATAACCAGCATGGGCGGGTCGCGATTTTCTGAAGCGGTATTAACCTATCTGTTGGCCAACGGTGCCTACCGAAAACTGGTCCAGCGCCAGCGACAGCGGTTGAGTGCCGATATGGCTGTAACGTTGGAATTGCTCGACGAGGCCGACTGGGACGTTTTTGGCAAGCCGGCAGGTGGGTTGTTCATTTGGGCACGTCCGCCCTTTTGCGATTATCCCAGGTTGCAGCGTCAGGCCAGGTACTGCGGCATCCAGCTGTCCTCGCGTACGGCGTTCAGCCCTTCAGGCGCTGACACTGACTGGTTGCGGATCAATGTGGCTCATGCCCGAGACCCCAAGGCGCTGGCGTTTTTCCAGGCCACGGCTCTGGATCGACCTCAAGTGTTCTGAAAACGACGCGGCTGTAGCTTTTTGCCATTATTCCGACGCAGGCATCTTGTGTTGCGAGGTGTCTCGTTGCGAATCTGCAAGCAACACACACTGGCAGAGGACTGGGCGCAATGATTTCGGCCGTGCAAGGACGTTTTGCCAACCTCGGTATGGCGAAAAAACTGGGCATCGGGTTTGTCCTGGTGTTGCTGCTCACTGCGGTGGTGGCGGCCATCGGTGTCTGGTCCCTGCAAACCATCAGTCAGCGTTTCGATGGTTTGAAACAGATGTCGTCCCTCAACAGCGGGTTGCTCAAGGTCCGGTTGCTTGAGCAGGAATATGCCTCGCGCTCCGACCCCAAGACGGCCGATGCCTTGCGCCAGGGCGTCGATGCACTGGTTGTCCTGGCGAACGAGCTCAAGGCGCAATCGGCTGCCAATGTACCGGTGATGAATGATGTGGAGCAGGCCCTGGCGGCGTATCGCAAGGCCTTCGATGAGTTTGTCGAGCTGAGCCAGAGCAAGGACCTGGCGCTGGAGATGGCCAGTTGGTCGGTTTCCAGTGTCGCCAACAATCTCGATGTATTGCAGGCGGGTCTGGCCGATGACGGCGCCTATACCTTGAAGGAATCCGCAGGCAAGGAGGGCGCTGAGTTCATCGAGCAGGCCAACCAGGTCAGCGAGGTCTCGCGGCTGATGCTGCAGGCCATGAACGAAGCGCGGGTTCGCCTGGACCAGAGCCGTAAAGGCAGCGAGGAGAACGCCGGGCAAGGCAACATCGAACAGGCCGAGCAGGCCATGAAACTGGCCGAAGTACTCAAGGGCGCGGTCAAGGATCCGGGTTATCAGACTGTACTCAACGAAGTGGCCGGGCACATCGGCGGATTCAACCAGCAGTTGGCCGAATACACCGGTTTGCTGGCCAAGGAGAAAACCGTCTACCAGCAGTTGCATGAGCGCGCCGACCAGGTCGTGGCGCGGGTCGACCAGGCCTATAACGCCGAAGACGGTGCAATGCAGGCGGAGCTGAAGAAAAATTCGCTGATGATCGTCGGTTCGTCGGCCCTGGCCCTGTTGGTGGGGTTGATCGCTGCCTGGCTCATCACCCGGCTGATCGTCACGCCGCTGCGCAGTGTCATTCGCGTCGCCCAACAGATAGCTTCAGGTGACTTGAGTGCCAAGGTCGATGTGACACGCCGGGATGAGATCGGCCAGTTGATGCTGGCCATGCAGCAGATGGCGGCCGGCCTGAGCAGCATTGTCAGCGGCTTGCAGGCCGGCATCGAGCAATTGGCCAACTCGGCACAGTCGCTGTCGTCCGTGACCGAACAGACCAACCTTGAAGTCAGCAGCCAGAAGGAGGAAACCGAGCAGGTGGCCACGGCCATGAACCAGATGACCGCCACCGTGCATGACGTGGCGCGCAACGCCGAAGAGGCCGCGCAAGCAGCCCAGACCGCCGACGACAAGGTTGAAAGTGGCCAGCGGGTGGTGCGCCAGAGCATGGCGCGTATCGAACAACTGGCTGATTCGGCCACGTCGGCCAGCACCAGCATCGAAAGCCTCAGCGCCGAGATACAGAACATCGGCACGGTACTGAGCGTGATCAAGAGCGTCGCCGAACAAACCAACCTGCTGGCGCTCAACGCCGCTATCGAGGCGGCCAGGGCGGGCGAGCAGGGCAGGGGCTTTGCCGTGGTGGCCGATGAGGTGCGAGCCCTGGCCAAGCGTACGCAACAGTCCACCGAAGAAATCGAGCGATTGGTCAGCGCCCTGCGCTCGGCCGCCCAGACCTCCGTACAACAGATCCAGAGCAGCGGCGAATTGGTGAAAATGGCCGTCAGCGATGCGCTGCAGACCGAAAGCGCACTGGGCAGCATCGCGGCGGCGGTGTCGTTGATCCAGCAGATGAACCAGCAGATCGCGGCGGCAGCCGAGCAACAGAGTTCGGTGGCTGAAGAGATCAACCGCAGTGTTACCAGTATCCGTGCCAGCGCCGATCAATCGTCCATGGCCATGCAAGGCAATGCCGCTTCAAGCATTGAGCTGGCACAGCTGGGGAGCGAGTTGAAGGGTATGGTGGGGCATTTCAGGTTATGAGTGTGGGGCTGCACTGACCGCCTTCGCGAGCAGGCTCGCTCCCACAGGAGAAACTTGTTTGCTAAAGAAACGGGCCGGCTATCAGCCCAGGCTCAATCGTAGACCTTCTTCTTCTTCCACTCGTCGTTCGCTTCGTCTTCCTTCAACCCTTCAGTCAACTGGTTAACCTCACCCTCGACTGGCTGGGTGCTGGCCAGCACCTGGGCATTGGCGCGGGCCAGAAGCTTCTCCAGATAAGCCAACTGTTCGGCATAGACCTGCGGCTCCTGCTGTTTGCGCAAGTATTGCACGCCTCGCTCGAACGCCAGGCGGGCCTGACCCGGTTGCTCCTGTTGCAAGGCTTGCTGGCCGAGATTGTTGAAGAACTCGATGTGCAGCAGCACCAGCAGGTGCCGCACTTCACGGATCCAGCGCTTGGCCTCGTTGGGCGGCAGGAAGCCATCCTGCGCGGCGCGGGTGATCTGGCCGTGCAAAGCCTCAAGCAGAAACCGCACATCCTTGGCCTTTGCCTCGGTCTGTATCGGCGCTGGCGGGTTGCTCACCGGGATCGACTCACCCTGAGCAGCCAATGCGGACAGTTCATCCAGGCGTGCCTTGACCGCAGCGTTGGACTTTTCAAGATTGAGCAAGCGCTGGCAGACATTCATCTCCAGGCGCGTCATCAGCAACTTCAGGGCCGGGGTCATCAACTGGCCAGGGAAGGTTTCCGTGAGCTCGCCGCAACGCCGCAAGCGGTCATTGAGTTCGACTTTGGTGCGGACCTTTTCCAGCTTGTTGTTTTCCACCACATGGTTCATGTAGCCAATGGCGATCAACAGTGCGATCCCGGCTACGACGAGCAGGGTGATCATGAGTGGTGTCACCGGTAAGACCTCTTTATTAGCGTTCGCATGTCATGAGTGTAGTGGCTTGGCTTTTAAGCGCATAGGCCCGAGCGACGCGATTAGACGGGCGACGTACTGTCCACGGGGCGCGTAGCGGAATAGATGCACATTGCCACTATTTGTCGGTCGCGACTATAACCCCTTGGCGGGCGACAGAATATAGGCGCCAGAGAGCGGACGGGGAAAATCTGCGAATCCTCCTTAAACCGGGCGAAGTCATTGATTTAAATAAATTTATATTCGGGGGTTGACGACCCTCCAATCCATCCATAGAATGCGCGCCACTTACAGCGTAAAGCACTCAGCCAAACGCGATAAGCAGTGAATGTTGTACGTGTGTCCCCTTCGTCTAGTGGCCTAGGACACCGCCCTTTCACGGCGGTAACAGGGGTTCGAGTCCCCTAGGGGACGCCAATGCGGGAATAGCTCAGTTGGTAGAGCACGACCTTGCCAAGGTCGGGGTCGCGAGTTCGAGTCTCGTTTCCCGCTCCAATTTTAAACAGCGTTGCTTTCGGGCAGGGCTGAGTGAAGCCAGAGCCGACATCTTCGGATGCGGGTTTGGGCACTGGGATACACACCATGTGTTCCAGTTAGCGTGTCCCCTTCGTCTAGTGGCCTAGGACACCGCCCTTTCACGGCGGTAACAGGGGTTCGAGTCCCCTAGGGGACGCCATTTGCGGGAATAGCTCAGTTGGTAGAGCACGACCTTGCCAAGGTCGGGGTCGCGAGTTCGAGTCTCGTTTCCCGCTCCAAATATCGGTTTACAGAGTTCCACGGAAGTTTGTAAGTCAGTGAAAATAGACGCTTCGGCGTCTTTTTTCATTTCAGTTCGTACTGAAAGTCCGCCGATCCCGACCGGGCCCGGCAATGTATCCAGCCCAATGGGGCATCCTCAATCGCTGACAATAAACATGTCGGCTCCTACTGCGTAGTGCATTTGGCCCGGCTGGAGTCCTTCACTGCGAACAACAGGCAGCGCACGGCTTCACGATCCTGCTCGGACAACGAACGATAATAGTGAATCAGACGTTCTTCCTCTCGATTGAGCCGGCGGGGCCGCAAGGACGTACCGGCGGTTGGGCGCGGTGGGGGTGAAAACGAATTATCTGGCATGGTGCTTGTTCTTCATGAAGTGTGTGGAGCCGTGAGCGTCTAGCTCCGACCACCTATTACATAACTCTTATCGTCGCGATGAGCTTGTCATTTTTCGTGATTGCCAGGTTATTCAGAAGGGGCTGTCGGAAGGTGTGGGCGGACGCGTAGGAGTGATCTTCAATACCGCCTGATGTATGCGCGATAGCGCAATGAGGCCGGCCAAGCCGGCATCTGTCGTCGGCTGGCCGTGGAAAATCGCGAGGCCTGTCAAAAACGGGAAACCTCC
Organism: Pseudomonas sp. AGC41; assembly: GCF_057334555.1. Lineage (NCBI taxonomy): Bacteria > Pseudomonadati > Pseudomonadota > Gammaproteobacteria > Pseudomonadales > Pseudomonadaceae > Pseudomonas > Pseudomonas sp. AGC41. The sequence goes on along the minus strand of NZ_JBHFJB010000004.1, from coordinate 2,992 downwards.
TTGAAGGCACAGGTTAGATAACGCATGGCCACTCGGTCAGGTTCAGACAGCTTGCGGAAATGCTCGATCAATCGTGCTTCCTCCTCCGTGAGGGCGCGTAGTCTTCGCTTTGGCCAAAACCCGGAAATCAGCTGTGAAACCCTTTTGGTTGATGGCATAGACCTTGTCCTCGGTTGCGACACACGGCTGTTTTTTATCGCGCGAAGCTGCCGAGTATTCCGGTGAATACAGGACAGGGGCATTTGTGGTGAGTGTAGAAAGTTGTTCTGGAGTGTGTGAAATATCTTTTCACGCGGAACTCACCGCTTAACAAGCGGGTCGTGGATGGCTCTGTACTGGACTTGCCCCTACCAAACCGCTGCTCGGCGTCGTAGCGGAAAAACTCAGGTGAGGGGCATTGTTCATGCCTTCTCAAAATTGACGTCAGGCACGATGCCACAGCCAGATGTCCCCTTCGTTCGTTCAGATCTTTGCGCCACTGGGCCGCGCGATTAGCGCCTGGGCGCTGGGTCTGGGTCAGTATTTCGGCCACCAGGTTGTCGCTGGCGTCGTATTGGTAGTCCTTCTGCAACAGCGGCAGCACTTCGCGGGCGACGTGCTGGTAGTGCAGCGCCTTCTGGCTGAGGCGGCCATTGCGGTCGTAGCGGGTGCGGGTCAACAGACTGCCTTGGGTGCGCAAAACCTCGTCATGCAGGTGATCGCGCTCGAAATCGCTGATCACCCGGCCGCCCAAATTGATTTGATTTAGTTTTTCGCGCTGTAGACGAACCTACGTTTTTATTAGTGTCAAGAGTGTATTGTTTAATTTTGGTTCATATGATTCGTTCCATGCGTCCATGGAGAAGCTGCTTATTTTATATAAGTCATTAGGGGCGTTGTGGCATATGACGCAGCGAATAGTTCCCATTGTGAACCAGATTATAAACTCTTTTAACTTGTCGCTAGGTTTTACATCTGTGGACTTTAGTGCCATTTGTATGTCGCTTATCAATCTATCGAACAAAGGGGCGTTGAACGTCTTCTCCTCAAATAATTCAAAGCAAAATGTACCTTTGACTAGATCGTCTTTGTTTTTTAGAATTTCATTTTCTAGCTGATTCATGATCTAAGTCCGTCGGGATGTTAACAGCTCGGGCCGATTCGGTTTGCGGCGCGAGTAAATTTTGCAGCATTGTATTTGCCGTCGAGATTGAAAACACTTTTTGATGAGTTTTTGATGAGAAAGTTTCTATATAATCCTTGTGTATGCCGTCCATGTAATAGTAGTCGCCGGGCTTAAACTTTACACTGTCAATTTTTTTGAATTTACAGCTCCGCCAAGATGAATTACATCGTTGTCCTGAAAGGTATTTCACTGCTGTTAGTTTTAATTTCAGTAATCATATTGGTTGCCTGGCTCATCATTGAAATGAGCTCCTCTATTTTCCGAGCTCCCTATGCCGAAGTCGTGACCATAGAGTCATCGCGAATTCTTACAGTTTTTGTGCCTATTGGGTATTCCAGATGGGGGCCGTCGGAAGTGTTTGGCGAAGGTGTAGGAGCGATCTTCCAAGGCCGACTGGATATAGCGCATTGCTATACGGTCGGTTTCCGACAGCGTGCGGCAAAACCTCATGGGCGCGTTGCGCGTGCAGCACTTTCGTTGCGCTCGAAATTTTGATCACCCCGCCCATCTGGCAGGCAAGGGCTCCAGAGTGCTCACTAGAGCGGCACTGCAGCAGGCTGGCGCGCTGGTCTCCCTGAGCAGTTGGTTGAAGTGGACATAGTCGAGACGCTGCTGGTCGCCCTGGTTTCACTAAATTTTTTTTACTGTTGTCATAGTAGTAGCTGGTAAAAACATTTTTCAATGACATTGAAGGTAAAATAATGATCTTTTAGGGCGAAGGTTTGGATGTTGCTTCCTGCATTTTTTTTACGTGTTGTTGTAAAAGTGTCATGTTGTTATTTAGCTCTATTGAATCTTTGAGGGATTTGGCCTCGGTAGGGATGTTTCTGATTAGCAAGTTTGCAGATGAAATTAGTATTCTAAAAAAATTAATGGTTTCTATCTGGCAGCAATAGATGATTTGTTTTTTTTTGCCTCTGTTTGCTATAAATGATAGTTCGCAGTTTTGATTTGTCGGCTTTGCTTCGAAATAGTAGGGGCCATCCATAAAACTGAATGTGGATTTTTCGTTTGAGGCCACTGAGATCGCTTCTTTTAGCCACCAGCCTAGAACTATGGTTGAAAAGTCGTCCCACTTTTCTTCGGGGAAGAAAATTCCTTCAGGTAGTTGAAAATAAATTTCTGAAAATATGTGCGTGGATATCATGCTTTTCGATATGCGAACTGAGTTTGGGTTAATTATTAAATTGATCATGTTGTGCTCTTTGTAGGGTAGGCTGTTTCGATTTTTTTGGTGGCTTTGTTGATCCACATCTCTATCGTCATTCCACCTGATGTGCCACGTCCTTTTACTCGGTCGTCCTGAGTTTTTACGATTTTGATGTTCGAATATGCTTCCTTGATGGCACTCTCTATTTGCTTTGAAGTCATTTTTTCAGGAAATAAATCTTTTATTCCACTTTGTTTTCCCGTTCTCCCAGTTGACGTATGTCTGTCAAGAATGTGATCCATGTCTATTTTTATTTTTTTCTTGCCCGGCAGGCTAATCGGCTTGCCGTTTTTTTCAGGGCATGGAGTTAAGCCCCACGGATCAATCCACCCAATCGCGTTCGGCGCGTACTGATAGAGGTTTAGCCCTCCCAACAACCCAATCGGATCCGGCTGGGTAAACCGCCCCACATCCGGATCAAAAAACCTGAAGGTGTTGTAGTGCAGCCCGGTTTCGCGGTCAAGGTACTGCCCTTGAAACCGCAGGTTCTGCTCACGCCCGGCCTGCCGATCATGCCATTCGTCCCGCGTTCTGCCCCAGGCCTGGTACTCGCTGTGCCACACCGTATTGCCGTCAGTATCGGTGAGCTGTTCCGGCAGCCCGGCCAGGTTGGTGTG
>NZ_JBHFJB010000003.1:15157-16768 GCF_057334555.1 Pseudomonas sp. AGC41 | reverse complement strand
ATTCAAGTGTGACTGACAGAATGCATTCGCGAGCAGGCTCGCTCCCACAGTTTTAGTCTATGGCGCACAAAAAAACGCCCGACCTTCACAGGCCGGGCGTTTTTGCATGTCCCCGGAAAATCAGGACTGACTGGTAGGCGTCGACGGAGCCGGCGCGGGAGTCGGAGTGGCTACCGGGGTTGGAGCCGAGGCAGAGTTTGCCGTGCTCGTCGGGGAGGCCGGTTTGGCGGCCGCGGCCGGCGCCTTGGGTGCGGCTGCTTTTGGCGCGGCCGGTTTTTTCACTGCGGGCTTTTTCGCCGCGGCCGGTTTGGCTGCGGCTTTTGCCGCTGGCTTGACAGCCGGTTTGGCCGCAGCTGGTTTAGCCGCCGCCGTCTTGGCCGCTGGCTTGGCTGCAGTTTTCGCCGCGACGGGTTTGGCCGCCGCCTTGGCTGCAGGCTTGGCCGCTGCGGTTTTGGCTGCTGGCTTGGCCGCTGCTTTGGCCGCAGGCTTGGCGACGGTTTTTGCCGCAGCCTTGACCAGTGGCTTGGCCGCCGTCTTCGCTGCAGGCTTGGCCGCCGCGGTCTTGGTTGCAGCGGGCTTGGTCGCGACCGGCGTGACCTTGGCCCCGGTGAGTTTTTCGATCTGCCTGGTCAGGGTGTCGACCTTGCTGTGCAGTTCCTTGACTTCATTGCGGCTCGGCACGCCCAGGCGGGAAATTGCACTGTTCAGACGTTTGTCGAAAGCCCCTTCCAGCTCATCCCACTTGCCCAGTGCACGATCCTTCACGCCGCCCATGCGCGACTTGGTGGACTCGGCAGAATCCTTGGCGGCATCGACTTGTTTGCCGACCGCCGTCTTGGTGAGTTTTTCGGCCTTCTCGCCGTCCTTGACCAGGGACTCGAAGAGTTTGCTGCCGTCAGTGTCGATCTTCGAGTACACGCCTAAACCAGCAAGCCAGATTTTGCGGGAGTACTTTTCAATCTTCCCGGCCCACGAGCTGCCTTCTTTTTCGGTGATTTTTTTGCCAGCCATCCCGTTCTCCTTAATGTTTACGCGCGACACGTTCGAGCAATGCCGTCAGCTCATCGAGCTTAGCAGAGAGTGTCTCAACGTCATGTTTAGACGGAATGCCGATACGATTCAAGGCACTTGCAACACGCGCGTCGAATACCTTCTCGACTTTGTCGAGTTGAACTTCGACGCGGGCCTTGAAAGTATTGACGTCGGTCTTGGCTTCGATCAGTTCGCTGTTCGCCGCTTCAAGTTTTCCGGCAATGTTCTTTTTGCCTTTGGTTTCAATAACTTCACCGGCCTTGACCAGCTCCTTGAAGTATTCGCCGCCCTCCTGACCGACCTTGACATAAGCGCCCAGGCCCGCCAGCCAGATCTTGCGCGCGTACGTTTTGACGTCGCCCAGCGTGGAAGAATCAATGTCGGTTTTTTTCTTCAGAATAACTTTGGCCATGGTGCACCTCACTCGAAGACAGGTTTGAGCAACTGCCCGCACAGGGTCGGGCCAAGGCACAAAGTAGTGAGAATAATTAGAAAGGGCACCCTAACAACTGGCATAAAACCTGGCGCGATGATTTCCCCTGTGGGGGGGGGGGTGCTCGCGAAAGCGGTGTGTCATTC
>NZ_JBHFJB010000003.1:0-15137 GCF_057334555.1 Pseudomonas sp. AGC41 | reverse complement strand
CCCTCCCACAGTTGATAGATAGGCGCTGGACTTCAGTCCTCTGCACTTCAATCAAGCCAACGCCTTGTCCAGCGCCTTTTCGATTTCCGTCTTGATTGTCCCGCTCATGGCCGACATCAACATGCCCAGCTCCACTTCGACGCGGATCGAATCCTCGCCCACATGCACTTCACCCTTGACCCCGGAACGCTTGAGCTTCAGCGTGTCGCCTTCCCACTTGGGTTCCAGGCCATAGCTGTCGGACAGTTTCTGGGCCAGCTTGTCGGCCTTTTCGCGGGCCGCTTCCTTGCCCAGGTCATGGGCACGCTCAACAGTAATACGGGCCATCTGTTAACTCCTGCTTGATCGAGACTTGCCTGAACGTTTGCGACCTTGCCTGCGTCAAAACGTCCGGGCGGTGGCTCATCTTACCTGCAGCCTTGCCAAGACAAAGCCCTCCACCGGGATTAGAATGTCCCGCATTCTTTTTTGGTGACCGCGATATGACTGATCAGCGCAAAGGCAGCGATGCCGAACCCACCACGCACTTCGGCTTCAAGAACGTGCCGGAAAGCCAGAAAGCGGAGAAAGTCGCCGAGGTTTTCCACTCGGTGGCCGCCAAGTACGACTTGATGAACGACCTGCTCTCGGGCGGCATGCATCGCCTCTGGAAGCGTTTCGCGATCGAGCTGTCGGGCGTGCGCAGCGGCAACCGCGTGCTGGACATTGCCGGCGGCACGGGTGACCTGACTAAAAAGTTCTCCCACATCGTCGGCCCCACCGGCCATGTGGTGCTCGCCGACATCAACGAATCCATGCTCAAGGTCGGCCGTGACCGCCTGCTTGACCTGGGCGTGGCCGGCAACGTCGAGTTCGTCCAGGCCGACGCCGAGAAGCTGCCGTTCCCCGACAACCATTTCGACTGCGTGACCATCGCCTTCGGCCTGCGCAACGTCACTCACAAGGAAGACGCCCTGCGCTCGATGTTGCGCGTGCTCAAGCCCGGTGGCCGGCTGTTGGTACTGGAGTTTTCCAAGCCGACCAACGCGTTGATGTCCAAGGCCTATGACGCCTACTCGTTTGCCTTCATGCCGTTGATGGGCAAGCTGATCACCAACGATGCGGAAAGTTATCGCTACCTGGCCGAATCGATCCGCATGCACCCCGACCAGGAAACGCTGAAGTCGATGATGGTAGAGGCCGGTTTCGATCGGGTGACCTACCACAACATGACGTCCGGCATCGTCGCCCTGCACCGCGGTATCAAGCCCTGATGCTGCTCACCGGGCTGCTCGCCAGTGTCGAACTCGGTATCAACCGGGTCCTGCGCCTGGACAGCACGGCGCCGATGCGCCTGGCACACTTGAGCGGCAAGGTGATTGCCGTCGACTGCCGCAGCCCGGCGTTGCAGTTGTTCATCCTGCCCAGCGACGAAGGCCTGATGCTCGCCGCCCATTGGGAGGCCGAAGCCGACTGCACGCTGCGCGCCCCGGCATCGAGCCTGCTGGAGTTGGCGCTGAGCAAGAACAAGACCGCGGTGCTGCACAGCCCCGACGTCGAGCTCGACGGCGACAGCGGCGTGCTGCTGGAACTGGCGGCGATTCTCCAGGACCTGGAACTGGACTGGGAATACGAAGTGTCCCGCTGGATCGGCCCGGTCGCCACCCAATTGCTCAGTGGCCATCTGCGCAGCCGCTCCCGCTGGTACCGCCAGGGCTTCGCCAGCCTGGGACAGAATCTGAGTGAATACCTGGCCGAGGAATCGCGTACGCTCGTAGGCCAACGCGAAGCCCAGGCCCGTTTTGCCGAACTGGACCAGATCAAGCTCGATCTGGAACGACTCGAGGCGCGTTTCGAGCGCCTTTCCCGATCCCTTGAACCCAAGCGATAACGCATGAAGCTGCTTGCCGTCCGCCGTCTGTTGCGCATCCAGCGCGTCGTGATCCGCTACCGCCTCGATGACCTGCTGTTCGCCCTGCCGCTGCCCTGGTTTCTCCTGGCAGTGCGCTTTGTGCTGCCGTGGCGCTGGTTCCCCCGTCGAACCCTGGACTTGAGCCGCGGCGCACGCCTGCGCCTGGCCTTGCAGGACCTGGGGCCGATCTTCATCAAGTTCGGGCAGATCCTCTCGACCCGTCGCGACCTGTTGCCCGAAGACATCGCCGACGAACTGATGCTGCTGCAGGATCGCGTGCCGCCCTTCGACTCGAAACTGTCGGTAGCGCTGATCGAAGCGCAGTTGGGCAAGAAAATCAGCGAAGTCTTCAGCCGTTTCGACGTCGAGCCGCTGGCTTCGGCGTCGGTCGCCCAGGTCCACGCCGCCCAGCTCAAGACGGGTGAAGAAGTGGTGGTCAAGGTCATCCGCCCGGGCCTCAAGCCGATCATTGCTCAGGACCTGGCCTGGCTGTTCATCCTTGCCCGCGCCGCCGAGCGGGTGTCAGCCGATGCACGCCTGCTGCACCCGGTGGACGTGGTCCAGGACTATGAAAAAACCATCTTCGATGAGCTCGACCTGCTGCGCGAGGCCGCCAACGCCAGCCAGCTGCGGCGCAATTTCGAGGGCTCGCCACTGCTGTACGTGCCGCAGGTCTACTGGGACTGGTGCCGGCCGAAAGTGCTGGTGATGGAGCGCATCTACGGGATCCAGGTGACCGACCTGGCAACCCTCGCCGACCAGCGCACCGACATGAAATTGCTTGCCGAGCGCGGCGTGGAGATTTTCTTTACCCAGGTGTTTCGCGACAGCTTCTTCCACGCCGACATGCACCCGGGCAACATCTTCGTCAGCACCGTGCAACCGTGGAGCCCGCAGTACATCGCCATCGATTGCGGCATCGTCGGCAGTCTCACCCCCGAGGACCAGGATTACCTGGCCCGCAACCTGTTCGCCTTCTTCAAGCGTGACTATCGCCGCGTCGCGCAGTTGCACATCGATTCGGGCTGGGTGCCGGCCGAGACCAAGCTCAACGAATTCGAAGCGGCGATCCGCACCGTGTGCGAACCGATCTTCGAAAAACCGTTAAAAGATATTTCCTTCGGCCAGGTGCTGATGCGCCTGTTCCAGACTGCGCGTCGCTTCAACATGGAGGTCCAGCCGCAGTTGGTGTTGCTGCAAAAAACCCTGTTGAACATCGAAGGCCTCGGTCGCCAGCTGTACCCGGACCTGGATTTGTGGAACACCGCCCAGCCCTTCCTTGAACGCTGGATGCGCGAGCGCGTCAGCCCTAAAGCCTTGCTGGGCAACGTCCAGAGCCAGTTCGAGCAGATTCCGCACCTGGCCAACATGACCCGCGATCTGCTCGAACGCATGTCTCAGCCCCATGCCCATGATCCTGCTCCACCCTGGAAACAGCGGCGCGACGATTGGTTCCTGCGCCTGCTTGGCGCGGCTCACCTGGGTGGCGGCGCGGTGTTGGCGGCCGGTGGCCCGTTAAGCGAACTGGGCCATTGGCCCGCCGGGATCATGGTGGCCGTCGGTTTGTATCTGGTCGTTCGTCGATAGCCAGCACCGGTTCACGCTGGCACACTGTTTCAACGCTGGGCCCGCCGACTGGAAGTGCGCGGCCCATGGTCGGAGTCGAAGATGAAAAACTGGCAGGACGAGATCAAATGGGACGCCGACGGCCTGGTGCCGGCGATCGCCCAGGATCACAAGACCGGGCGTGTGCTGATGATGGCCTGGATGAATCGCGAGGCGCTGGCCCTGACTGCCGCCGAGAATCGCGCCATCTATTGGTCACGTTCCCGTGGCAAGCTGTGGCGCAAGGGTGAAGAGTCCGGGCACGTGCAACACCTGCACGAGATGCGCCTGGACTGCGACGGCGACGTCATTATCCTGATGGTCGAACAGGTCGGTGAAATCGCCTGCCATACCGGCCGTCAAAGCTGCTTCTATCGTGTCTTCGAGAACGGCGACTGGAAAACCGTCGACCCGGTACTCAAGGACCCGCACGCCATCTATTCAGGACACAACCATGAGTGACACCCTGACCCGCCTGGCCCAGGTGCTGGAAGAGCGCAAGGGCGCCGCGGCCGACAGCTCCTATGTCGCCAGCCTGTACCACAAGGGTTTGAACAAGATTCTGGAAAAGGTCGGCGAAGAGTCGGTCGAAACCATCATTGCCGCCAAGGACGCCGCCATCAGCGGCGACTGCAGCGACGTGATCTACGAGACCGCCGACCTGTGGTTCCACAGCCTCGTCATGCTCGCCCAACTGGGGCAGCATCCGCAGGCCGTACTGGATGAACTGGACCGTCGCTTCGGTCTGTCCGGGCACGTCGAAAAAGCCTCGCGCCCGTCCGCCTGATCAACTTTTGAGAGGAATAGCCACATGGGTATTTTTGACTGGAAACACTGGGTCGTCATTCTGGTGGTCGTGGTGCTGGTGTTCGGCACCAAGAAACTGAAAAACCTCGGCACCGATGTCGGTGAGTCGATCAAGGGCTTTCGCAAGGCCATGAACGATGACGAGAAACCGGCCGACCCACAGGCCACTCCGTCGCAACCGGTACAACCGGCCCAACCGGTGCACCCACAGGCCTCGCAGCCGGTGAATGCGCCGAACACCATCGACGTGCAGGCCCAGAAAGTCGAAGAGCCAACCCGCAAAGACTCGTGAGCACTGACTAATGTTTGGGATCAGCTTCACTGAACTGCTGCTCGTCGGCCTCGTCGCCCTGTTGGTACTGGGGCCCGAGCGCCTGCCGGGCGCTGCGCGCACCGCCGGTCTGTGGATCGGGCGCCTGAAGCGCAGCTTCAATGCGATCAAACAGGAAGTTGAACGTGAAATCGGTGCCGACGACATCCGTCGGCAACTGCACAACGAACACATCCTGTCCCTGGAACAGGAAGCGCGGAAGATCTTCTCGCCGACCCAGCAGGAGCCGACGCCGGTCCAGCCCGTGGCCGAGCCGACGATTGCTCCTCAGGTCCCGGCGGTCGAAGCTGCGCCAGTGGCGGTTGAACCGGCCAAACCGATTGATCCGGTGACGGCGACGCCCCCGACTCCCAACGACTCCACTCTGCCGCCGCGAGCCCCATGAGCGATCTCCCTGAAAACGACCAGCCGATGCCGCTGGTATCGCATCTAACCGAGTTGCGCACCCGCCTGCTGCGCTGCGTCGCGGCGGTGTTCATCATCTTTGCCGGGCTGTTTGCCTTCACCCAGCAGATCTACACCTTCGTCTCCACACCGCTGCGCGAGTACCTGCCGGTGGGCGCGACGATGATCGCCACCGATGTGTCGTCGCCGTTCCTGACGCCGTTGAAGCTGACGATGATGGTCTCGCTGTTCCTGGCGATCCCGGTGATCCTGCATCAGATCTGGGGCTTCATCGCTCCCGGCCTGTACAAGCATGAAAAACGCATCGCCGTGCCGCTGCTGGTGTCGAGCATCCTGCTGTTCTACACCGGCATGGCCTTCGCCTACTTCTTCGTATTCCCGCTGATCTTCAAGTTCTTCGCCGCCGCCACCCCGGCCGGCGTGGAAATGATGACCGACATTACCAGCTACCTGGATTTCGTCATGACGTTGTTCTTCGCCTTTGGCGTGGCGTTCGAGATTCCCGTAGCGGTGGTATTGCTGGTGTGGATCGGCGTGGTCGACGTCGCCTACCTGAAGAAGATCCGTCCGTACGTGATCATCGGTTGCTTCGTGGTCGGTATGATCCTCACGCCGCCGGACATTTTCTCCCAGACCTTGCTGGCCGTGCCGATGTGGCTCTTGTTCGAGATCGGCATCCTGTTCGGTGGCCTGGTGCGCAAACGCCGCGAAGAAGAACCCGAGGACGAGCCGGTCGACGACCACAACGACCAGCCGCCAGCGACCCAAGCGTGAACCTGCTGCTGCTTGAAGAGGCCGACTTCATCGAGCCGGACCGCGTCATCCTGAGCGATCGCCGCCTCACGCACATGCAGGAAGTCCACCGCAGCGCCGTCGGCGACAGCCTGCGGGTCGGACGCCTCGGCGGCCTGATGGGCACGGCCCAGGTATTGCGCCTGGAAGCGCGCGAAGCCGAACTGCAAGTGACTCTCGACCAGCCGCCGCCGGCCAAGTTGCCGCTGACACTGGTACTGGCATTGCCGCGTCCGAAAATGCTCCGGCGGGTATTCCAGACCGTCGCCTCCATGGGCGTGCCGCGCGTGGTGCTGGTGAACAGTTATCGTGTGGAAAAGAGCTTCTGGCAGACGCCCTTCCTGGAACCCGAGGCGATTCGCGAGCAACTTATTCTGGGTCTGGAGCAGGCTCGGGACAGCGTGCTGCCGGAAATCATCATTGAAAAACGCTTCAAGCCCTTCGTCGAAGATCGCCTGCCCGCCATCGTCGAAGGCACCCTCGGGCTGGTCGGCCACCCTGGCAACCACCCGCCCTGCCCGCGCGCGCTGACTGAACCGGTGACCTTGGCCATCGGCCCCGAAGGCGGCTGGATCCCCTACGAAATCGACCTGCTGGGCAAGGCCGGCCTGCAACCGGTGCAGCTCGGCGAACGGATCCTGCGGGTCGAGACCGCCGTTACAGCCCTGCTTGCACGGCTGTTCTAACGACCTGTTTGCTTTCCCGTGGCGAGGGAGCTTGCTCCCGCTCGGCTGCGAAGCAGTCGTAAATTCCTGGCCGCAGATGGCCGCTTCGCGACCAAGCGGGAGCAAGCTCCCTCGCCACGAAAAGACCCGCCGCGTCTATTTTCTACAGCTCCCGCCAAAGCCGCCGATACAGTGCCCATAAAACCAATTCAGCGCTCCAAGGGAGTATCAGCATGTTCCGGTGGCTTGCCCAGGGTCTGGGAAACGTAAGCGTTAATCGCAAACTTGGCTTCGGCTTCGGCCTGGTGCTGTTCCTCACCCTGATGATCGCGTTCACCGGTTGGTCCGGCCTGGGCAATGTCATCAGCCGGGGCGACAAGCTGGGGTTCATTGCCAGCCTGAACGACCTGAGCAAGGACCTGGACCTCGCCAGCATCGACTACAACACCACGCGCGGCGAAAAAGGTCCGCAACAGGTCAACGACCTGCTCGGCAAGCTCGAAGCCGGGTTGAAGACCGCTCGCGAGATGATCGAACAGCCTGACGATGTGGCGTTGATCGACAAGCAACTGGCCGCCGTTGCCGAATACAAAAGCGCCTTCACCCAGATGACCAGCGCCACCGTCAGCCGCGAAGATGCCCGCAGCAAGCTGGGCGCCAGCGCCGATAACACCGTAGCCCGCGTTGCCGAAGTGGAGAAAGCGCTGCTACAGGGCGCCGACATCACCCAGTTCAACAGCGTGGTGACCTTGAGCAAGGCGATCCAGCAGGCACGCTATCAGGTTCGCGGTTACACCTACAGCGGCAAAAGCGAGGCCCAACAGCCGGCCATCGATGCCATTACCGATGTCCTGAAACTGCTCGCGCGCTTGCCAGCCCAGTTGCCTGAGGAACATGCCGACAGGCTCCAGCAGGCCAGCGACTCGATGAACATCTACCGGGCGGCAGTCAGCCAGTTCCGTGACTCCCAACTTGATAACGGTGCCGCTCTGCAGCGTATGAGCGAGCAAGGCCAGGTCCTGATCGACTCCAGCCAAAAGCTCACCGCGTCCCAGACGGCCGTGCGTGACCACGACACCGCGCAGGCCAAGACCGTTCTGATCGCAGCCGCCGCACTGGCGCTGCTGTTCGGCGTGATCGCCGCCTTGCTCATCACCCGGCAGATCGTCGGCCCGCTGGATGAGACCCTGAAGGTGGCAGAACGCGTCGCCGCGGGCGATCTTACCCACAACCTGACATCCGAACGCCGCGACGAACTCGGTCAACTGCAACGCGCCATGCAACGCATGACCGTGGGCTTGCGGCAGTTGATCGGCGGCATCGGTGAAGGTGTTACCCAGATCGCCAGCGCTGCTGAACAACTCTCGGCGGTGACCGAGCAGACCAGCGCCGGGGTCAACAGTCAAAAGATCGAGACCGATCAGGTCGCCACTGCCATGCACGAAATGACCGCCACCGTGCAGGAAGTGGCGCGCAACGCCGAGGAAGCCTCCGAAGCCGCCGTCGCCGCCGACCAACAAGCCCGCGAAGGTGACAAGGTCGTCGGCGAAGCCATCGCCCAGATCGAGCGCCTGGCGCGGGAAGTGGGCAACTCTACCGCCGCCATGGGCGACCTGAAGCGCGAAAGCGACAAGATCGGCAGCGTCCTGGACGTGATCAAGTCGGTGGCCCAGCAAACCAACCTGCTGGCCCTCAACGCGGCCATCGAGGCAGCCCGAGCCGGTGAAGCCGGGCGCGGCTTCGCCGTGGTGGCCGATGAGGTCCGCAGCCTGGCCCAGCGCACCCAGAAGTCCACCGAGGAAATCGAAGAACTGATCGTCGGCCTACAGACCGGTACCGAACAGGTCGCAACCATCATGGACAACAGCCGCAGCCTGACCGACAGCAGCGTCGAACTGACCCGCCGCGCTGGTGGCTCGCTGGAAAACATCACTCGCACGGTGTCGGCAATCCAGTCGATGAACCAGCAGATCGCAGCGGCGGCAGAGCAGCAGAGCGCGGTGGCCGAGGAGATCAACCGTAGCGTGCTGAATGTGCGGGATGTGTCGGAGCAGACGGCGTCGTCCAGTGAAGAGACTGCCGCCTCCAGTGCCGAACTGGCGCGACTGGGGGTTCATTTGCAGACGTTGGTGGGGCGGTTCAGGGTTTGATTGGAGCGTTGGTATTAGGGTTGTATGAATATCCGTTTCTTCGGTAACGGCTTCTTACGGTTTCGCCCTTACGGCGAGTCACTTTCGAAAGGCGCGAAAGTAACCAAAGCGCCTTTGCCCCACCACTTGGTGCCTCGCCTAGGCTCGGCATGCCCTCACTCCGGCATTGCTCCGTGGGCCCGCCGCGAAGGGCCGTCCCTGGCCCAGCGCGGCTACCTCGGCATCCATGCCGAGGTGCCCACTGCGCAATGCCTGCGTTCGGCCATCGTGGTTAACGGGGCGCCGAAATCAACCTCCACCGCGAGGCGGCCTTATAGCCGGCCTGGTTCTTGATGGGACCGCGTTTCTCATGTGGGAGCGAGCCTGCTCGCGAAAGCAATGTCACAGCCGATGAAGGGATGGAATGTACCGACCTCTTCGCGGGCAAGCTCGCTCCCACAATGCCTCTGCGTTCAACCACTATTCTGTAGGCGACACAAAACACCTGTGGGAGCGAGCTTGCTCGCGATGGCGGTGCCACAGTTGATGAAGATGCCGAATGCGCTGACCTCTTCGCGAGCAGGCTCGCTCCCACAATGGAATTGGAATAAAGCCAAAGAGACAGGTCGGCTATAAGGCCGCCTCGGCATGGCATGCTCAGATCCGAAAAACGACCCTGCCAGTTAAAAACTGTTACCTATGTGCGTGAACTGATTTGTAACCTATGTGGGTGAGTCATACCCGCAAAGCCTTTTGGTTACTTTTTTAGCGTCTGAAAAAGTGACCCGCCGCAAGGGCGGAACCCTAAGCAGCCGTTACCGCAGCAATGGATATGTACCCGGCCAACAAACCCCTGGCCGGCTGCAAGGTCGCCATCGCGAGCAAGCTCGCTCCCACATTGGAATCAGCGTACCGCCGTAAGAATAAGGTCGGCTGCCAGGCCGCCTCGCTTTAGACCTTGATCTTGATCTTGATCTTGACCTTGATCTTGATCTGAGGCGCCCCGTTAACCACGCTGGCCGAACGCAGGCGTTGCGCAGTGGGCATCCCGGCATGGATGCCGGGATAGCCGCGCTGGGCCATGGATGGCCCTTCGCGGCGGGCCCACGGAGCAAGGCCGGAGTGAGGGCATGCCGAGCCTTGGCGAGGCACCGAGTGGTGGGGCAAAGCCTTTTTGGTTACTTTTTTGGCGTCTGAAAAAAGTGACTCGCCGTAAAGGCGAAACCATAAGAAGCCGTTACCTCAATAACGGATATACACACAAACCCCAACTCCCACGGTCCGTCATCCCAAGGCTACGACGTCTTGCGCCTTTGCCTACAACTACGCCAGAATCCGCCGGCTTGTGCGCCTTGGCCCTGGGCTCTAACGTTTGCAGGTCGCTGTCGATTCAGCGATCGGGTTTAGCAGCCTGGATAATCCTAGACGTACGCTCCCACATGCGTGAGCAGGCTTCAGCGCCTGCACATTGATGTCATGGCGGTTGTGCGTGGGAGACCTTCGGGTCTGCCGGGTTCTAGGGTCCCGGTCTGCTAACCCGCGTACAGTCGCCACCTTCCTCGTTTAGCAGCGATATCTGGCGGCTCCATTACCCTAGGAGCGTCAATCATGTTCAAAGCCACACCGAACCCACCAGAACCAGAAACCCACCCCAACGACAATCCATCGAGCCAGCTCTTCACCGTCGTGGACGGTATCGACACCGAAAGCCTGCTCGCCAACCTCAGCGAAACCCTGGCCTCGGCCGACGCCATGATCAGCGACCTTGCATTCGACCTGGAAGGCTCGCGGCGACACATCGCCCTTGGCATTCAGCAACTGATCGAACTGAGCGGTTTGTTGGCGAATCGAGTGTTGGATAGCGTCAATCCGCAGCACTGACCTCACCGCGCACCGCGGCGAGCAGGCTCGCCCGCACATTGGATCGAAGTACGACCGCAAAACCAGGTCGGCTATAAGGCCGCCTCGCTTTAGACCTTGATCCTGATCTTGATCTTGACCTTGACCTTGATCTTGACCTTGATCTTGATCTGAGGCGCCCCGTTAACCCCGCTGGCCGAACGCAGGCATTGCGCAGTGGGCATCCCGGCATGGATGCCGGGATAGCCGCGCTGGGCCAGGGACGGCCCTTCGCGGCGGGCCCACGGAGCAATGCCGGAGTAAGGGCACACCGAGCCTGGGCGAGGTGCCGAGTGGTGGGGCAAAGCCTTTTTTGCTTACTTTTTTGGCGTCTGAAAAAAGTGAGTCGCCGTAAGGGCGAAACCCTAAGCAGCCGTTACCTAAATAACGGATATACACACAAAACCCCCAACTCCCACAGTCCGTCATCCCAAGGCTACGACGTCTTGCGCCTTTGCCTACAACTACGCCAGAATCCGCCGGCTTGTGCGCCTTGGCCCTGGGCTCTAACGTTTGCAGGTCGCTGACAGCTCAGCGATCGGGTTTAGCAGCTCGGCATAATATCAAGGCACGCAGGTCCGTTTTATGGCGGCTGTGCGTGGGGCACTTCGGTGCGCCGGGTTCCTTGATTCCTGGTCTGCTAACCCGCGTACTGCCGCCACCCTTTCGTTTAGCAGCGATGTCTGGCGGCTCCATCAATCAAGGAGCTCGTGATGTACAAGGCCACACCGAACCCACCAGAACCAGAAACCCACCCCAACGACAATCCATCGAGCCAGCTCTTCACCGTCGTGGACGGTATCGACACCGAAAGCCTGCTCGCCAACCTCAGCGAAACCCTGGCCTCGGCCGACGCCATGATCAGCGACCTTGCATTCGACCTGGAAGGCTCGCGGCGACACATCGCCCTTGGCATTCAGCAATTGATCGAGCTGAGCGGTTTGTTGGCGAATCGAGTGTTGGATAGCGTCAATCCGCAGCACTGACCTCACCCATAAAACATGGGGCGGCTACGCCCGAAACGTCGGACCGCCCCAGCGGGAGCGAGCTCCCTCGCCACAAGAGCGAATCGCCAATAAAACGCGCCCAACAAAAAGCCCCGCCTCTTTTCAGAAGCGGGGCTTTTTGTGTATCAGGCCAGTTGAGGCTGTGCGCCCACCGGCTGAAGCGGCAGCAACGGTGCATGTGGATCGGCCTTGACCGATTCACGCCACGCCGCCAGCCATTCAGGATGCGCCTCGCTCCAGACCTGCTCATGCAGGCGGGACAGGGCCACCGGATCGCTCAGCAGCGCCAGTCGCTCGGCATTGTTGAGACCGGCAGGGCCAACCTTCAGGGCGTGACGAACGCGTTCGACCCGCAGCCATTCAATCGGCTCGGCCTGGCCGTGACGCGAGGTGGCCAGCGCATACGCCAGGGCGTTCTGTTGCGGATCGACGACCGCCCGGATGAAACCGTCGTTCAGCGCGTGCCAACGGTTTTCATGGGTGTACTGGTCAGTCGACAGCAGCTCCTGGGGCGGCGCGTATTCCTCGGGAATCAGGAACAAGCTTTCATCACGGGACTTCAAGCCCAGGCCCACGCGGCTGGAGATCACCGAAACCGGGATCGACAACATCAGCGAGCCGACAATCGGCACGAGCCACCACAGGAAGCTCGGGTTCAGCCAGATCACCAGCAAGGCCCAGAAGAAGCCCAGCAGGGTCTGCGGGCCGTGGCGCTTGATGGCTTCGCTCCAAGGCGTGGAGTCATCGTCACGCTTGGGCGAGTTCCAGGTCGCGGCCCAGCCCAGGAAGGCAGCCAGCACGAAACGGGTGTGGAAGATCATGCGCACCGGCGCCAGCAGCATGGAGAACAGCATTTCCAGCAGCATCGACATCGTCACCTTGAACTTGCCGCCGAACTCCTTCGCGCCTTTCGCCCAGATCAGCACGATGCTCAAGAGCTTGGGCAGGAACAGCAGCACGATGGTGGTCGAGAACAGCGCGATGGCTTTTTCCGGATGCCATTGTGGCCACAGCGGATACAACTGACGCGGCTCGAGGAAGTACTGCGGCTCCATCAGCGTGTTCACCGCCAGCAGCGCGGTGGACAGCACCAGGAAGAAGAACCACAGCGGCGCCGACAGGTAGGACATCACGCCGGTCAGGAACACCGCGCGGTGCACCGGGTGCATGCCCTTGACCAGGAACAGCCGGAAGTTCATCAGGTTGCCGTGGCACCAGCGACGGTCACGCTTGAGTTCGTCCAGCAGGTTCGGTGGCAGCTCTTCGTAGCTGCCCGGCAGGTCATAGGCAATCCACACGCCCCAGCCGGCACGGCGCATCAGCGCGGCTTCGACAAAGTCGTGGGAGAGGATCGCACCGGAGAAGGCACCTTTACCGGGCAACGGCGCCAGGGCGCAGTGGTCGATAAACGGCTTCATCCGGATGATCGCGTTGTGCCCCCAGTAGTGCGACTCGCCCAGCTGCCAGAAGTGCAGGCCGGCGGTGAACAGCGGGCCGTAGACCCGTGTGGCGAACTGCTGCATGCGCGCATACAGCGTGTCCATGCCCGAGGCACGCGGCGCAGTCTGGATGATGCCGGCGTCCGGTGTGGCCTCCATCAGCCGCACCAGGCTGGTCAGGCATTCGCCGCTCATGACGCTGTCGGCGTCGAGCACGACCATGTACTTGTAGTCGCTGCCCCAGCGACGGCAGAAGTCGTCGAGGTTGCCGCTCTTGCGTTTCACGCGGCGACGGCGGCGGCGATAGAAGATCTTGCCGAAGCCCCCGGTTTCACGGCAGACATCCAGCCAGGCCTGCTGCTCGGCGACGCAGATATCGGTTTCGTTACTGTCGCTGAGCACGAAGAAGTCGAAGCGATCCAGGTCACCCGTGGCCGCGACCGACTCGAAGGTGGCGCGCAGACCGGCGAATACCCGTGGCACGTCCTCGTTACAGATCGGCATCACCAGGGCGGTGCGGGCATCCTTGGGAATCGGCTCGTTACCGGCACTGGCACCGGAAATGCGGTACTTGTCATGCCCGGTGAGCAGTTCGAGGAAACCCATCAGCGCGGTCCAGAAACCGGCCGATACCCAGCAGAACAGGATCCCGAACAGAATCAGGATGCTGGTTTGCAGTGCGTATGGCAGCACTTGCGTGGCTGTCTGCAGCAGCGGCTGATGCAGCACTTCATCCAGGTCCACCAGCGACCAGCCCTGGTACGGCATGATGCCTTTCATGTACCAGCCGGCGACGATGGTCTGGCCAAGCATCAGGATCAGCAGGATATAGCGACGGATCGAACCCACTGTACGCCAGCGTGCATGCGGCAGGACGCGCTCGTCCTTCGGCGGCTTCGGTGGGTTGGTGCGACCGGTCAGGCGGCGCCAGGCACGTACCAGGATGTTGGTGCGCCATGGCTCCGGCACGACCTTGGTCCGGCGAATCGGCGGAGTAGCCTTCAGGCATACCCGGCCATTGGAGTCGAGGGCCAGCATTTCGGCGTCCTCGAGTTCCTCGGCGGTGCTGAGCGTCAGACGACGGCCCACCGAGGCTTGGGCAGCCTCGTTGGGCGCATCGAAGGTCGATGAAGCCAGGCGTTCGTGCAATTCGCTGAAGGACTGGCAGCCCGCCAGTTCGGCGCGCTGCTCATCGGTCATCGGCAAATGGGCCAGATACTCGCTCAGAGACACTGGCTGTACGGAAGTATTACTCATCGGCAGGCAACTGATAGCTCCAGGTCTCGGTCAGGACTTGTTCAGTCTGCTCCGGTTCCTGCGGGGTTGGGGTCGGCTCGGCGGCGGCGGTGGACGCCTTGACGGCCTTGGCTTCCTGCTGCTCGCCGGCCTGTTCGTTGGCTTTGTCTTTTTCGCTCTGCTGCTTGGCGACCTTGTCGGCCTTCGCCAGCGTCGTCACGGAATGCGAGGTAGCCGGCAGTTCGACAGGAACCAGTGGCCGGACCAACGCGGCACGCATTTCGGTCGCCTTGCTCGGGTCCTTGATTTTCAGGCGCAACGTCAGGCGCCAGCCCTTGGTTTCAGGGTTGTAGCGCACGCTGTTCTCGACGATCTCGCCGTTGTCACCGACGCTCACCTGGCTACGCACCTCGGCGTCTTCAGGCAGGGCTTGCAGGGACGGGCCTTCGAAATCGACCAGGTAGGCCACGCTGCCATCCGGCTGGCGAATCAGGTTGGACTGCTTCACGTCGCCCGTGGAGCGCAGGGTCTGCTTGACCCAGGCGCTGTCTGGCGAGTGCAGGCTGGCTTCATCGAGCGTCCAGTGCAGGCGATAGGCGAAGTCCAGTGGCTGGCCTGGCTCAGGCAGTTTTTCCGGGCTCCAGAACGCAACGATGTTGTCGTTGGTTTCGTCGGCGGTCGGGATCTCGACGAGGTCGACAGTACCCTTGCCCCAGTCGCCTTTCGGTTCGATCCAGGCGCTTGGACGTTTTTCATAACGGTCGTCCAGGTCTTCGTAGTGACTGAAGTCACGGCCACGTTGCAGCAGGCCGAAACCACGCGGGTTTTCTACCGAGAAGTTGCTCACGGCCAGGTGTTTCGGGTTGTTCAGCGGACGCCAGATCCATTCACCGTTGCCGGCATGGATGGACAGGCCGCTGGAGTCGTGGGG
>NZ_JBHFJB010000002.1:0-11118 GCF_057334555.1 Pseudomonas sp. AGC41 | reverse complement strand
GACAGGACGCCTTCGCGAGCAGGCTCGCTCCCACAGGTAAGTGTGGGGGTTGAGCATGTCTATGACCTTTATGGCCCCTCCGAAGACACCACCTATTCCACCTGGACCCGCCGCACCGCCGGCGGTACGGCAAACATCGGTCGCCCGCTCAAGCACACCGCCAGTTACCTGCTCGACGCCAGCCTGCAACCGGTGCCGCAAGGCGTCTCGGCGGAGCTGTACCTGAGCGGCGCGGGCCTCACCCGGGGTTACCTCGGGCGCGCGGCGATGACCGCCGAGAAATATTTGCCGAACCCGTTCTCGACCACCGGCGAACGCCTGTATCGCAGCGGTGACCTGTGCCGCTATCGCGCCGATGGCGTGCTCGAATACCAGGGCCGACTCGACCATCAGGTGAAGCTCCGCGGCTTCCGCATCGAGCTGGGGGAAATCGAGGCGCGGCTGCTGCAGCAAGCCGAGGTAAATGACGTCGCCGTGCTGGCCCAGGACGGTCCCGGCGGCCAACAGTTGGTGGCCTATGTGGTGACTTCGACCGATACCGACACGCTACGCGATCAACTCAAGGCCAGTCTCAAGGCACACCTGCCCGACTACATGATCCCGGCCCATTGGCTGTTCCTCGACCACCTGCCACTGACCCCCAACGGCAAGCTCGACCGCAAGGCCTTGCCGGGCATCGAGGCCGGGCGCTCACAAAACGCTTACGAAGCACCGGTCAGCGACCTTGAACAGCAAGTCGCAGCGATCTGGGCCCAGGTGCTCACCGTCGAGCGCGTGGGCCTGCACGATCACTTCTTCGAGCTGGGCGGCCACTCGCTGCTGGCGGTCACCGCCGTTTCGCGCATGGCTCTCGAACTGGGGTTGAGCCTGACCCCGCAGCTGTTATTCCAGCACCCCGTCCTGAAGGATTTCGTCGCCCGACTCGACAGCGGCGACGGGCCGATCAACGAACAGAAACTGAACAAGCTGGACGCCCTGCTTGATGAAATGGAGGAAGTCTGATGGACAAGAGTGTTGCTTTGAGGGTTGCCAAGCGCTTTATCACTCTGCCGCTGGACAAACGCCGGCTGTACCTGGAAAAGATGCTGGAGGAGGGCGTCTCGCCGGCCAACCTGCCGATCCCCGAGGTGCGTTCCGGGTTTGAACATGTTCCGCTGTCCTACGCCCAGGAGCGCCAGTGGTTCCTCTGGCAGATGGACCGTGACAGCTCGGCTTACCACATCCCCAGCGCCTTGCGCCTCAAAGGGCAGCTGGACGTGCCGGCGCTGGAGCGCAGCTTCAATGCCGTGGTCGAGCGCCACGAAAGCTTGCGCACCACGTTCGCCGAGCACGGCGAGCAAACCGTGCAGATCATTCATCAACATATGCCCTTGAGCATCGCGGTCGAGGCGCTGCCCGCCGGTTCGCCGGCCAGCCAGGACGAACGTATCAAGGCCTGCGTCGAAGGTGAAACCGCGCGTCCGTTCGATCTGCGCCAAGGGCCGTTGCTGCGGGTTTCGCTGTTGAAAGTTGCCGAAGACGACCATGTGCTGGTGCTCATCCAGCACCACATCATTGCCGATGGCTGGTCGATGCAGGTGCTGGTGGATGAACTGGTCCGGCACTACGCTGCCGACATCGGCGGCCAGCCGCTGGCCTTGCCGGATCTGCCAGTGCAATACGCTGATTATGCGATCTGGCAACGGCACTGGCTGGAGGCCGGCGAGCGTGAGCGTCAATTGGCCTATTGGGTCCAGACCCTCGGTGACGAGCAACCGGTGCTTGAACTGCCGTTCGATCATCCGCGCCCACCGGTGCAGAGCTTTCGTGGCGCGCGCCTGGATTTGACCCTGGGCGCGGAACTGGCCACCGCGCTCAAGCAGTTGGCCCAGCGTGAAGGCGCCAGCCTGTTCATGGTCTTGCTGGCCTCGTTCCAGGCGCTCCTGCACCGCTACAGCGGGCAACCGCAGATCCGCGTGGGCGTGCCGACGGCCAACCGCAACCGGGTCGAGACCGAAGGGCTGATCGGCTTTTTCGTCAACACCCAGGTACTCAGTGCCGACGTTGACGGGCAACTGCCGTTTGATCAGTTGCTCGCCCAGGTCAAGCAGTCGGCCATGGCGGCCCAGGCCCATCAGGACTTGCCATTCGAGCAATTGATCGAGGCCCTGCAACCTGAGCGCAGCCTCAGCCACAGCCCGATCTTCCAGGTCATGTTCAACCACCAGAACGCCGACGCCACTCGAAGCCGGCAGATGCACCTGCCGCAGCTGCGGGTCGAGGATCTGGTATGGGAAGGGCGTACCGCCCAGTTCGACTTGACCCTGGGCACCTATGAGACCGCGCAGGGCATCGCTGCGGAACTGACTTACGCCACCGACCTGTTCGACGCGCCGACCATCGGGCGCCTGGCCGGGCACTGGCAGAACCTGCTGCACGGCATCGTCGATGCGCCACGCCAGCGTATCGGCGAACTGCCGCTGCTCGACCCGGCGCAACAGCAACTCACGCAGCAGCAATGGCTGCGGATGGCCGACCACACTGACGAAGCCGTTTGCGTGCACCAGCGCATCGCCGAACAGGTGCGCCGCAACCCCGAGGCGCTGGCGCTGACCATCGACGACCAGGTCCTGAGCTACGCACAACTGGATGCGCGCGCCAACCAACTGGCCCATCGCCTGATCGACCTGGGCGTGATGCCCGGCCAGTTGGTGGGCATCGCGGTGGAGCGCAGCGTCGAGATGATTGTCGGCCTGCTGGCGATCCTCAAGGCCGGCGCCGCCTATGTGCCGCTGGATCCGGCGTACCCCGAGGATCGCCTGGCCTACATGATCGAGGACAGCGGCATCGGACTGCTGCTGACCCAGGCCCGTTTGCAGGCGCGTTTGCCGATCCCGCCAAGTCTTCAGACGCTGTTGCTGGACCAGCCGGACGCGGCACTGCAAGCAGCCCCGCAAACCTGCCCGGTGGTGCCGCTGACTGGCGAACACCTGGCCTACGTCATCTACACCTCCGGTTCCACCGGCAAGCCCAAGGGCGTGATGGTGCGCCATGGCGCCCTGAGCAATTTCATCCACAGCATGATCGCCGAGCCGGGTCTCGTGCCCGGCGACCGCATGCTGTCATTGACGACGTTCTCTTTCGATATTTTCGGCCTGGAAATCTACGGGCCTCTGTCGGCCGGGGCCAGCGTGGTGCTGACCGGCCAGAACGTGCACCAGGACCCGCAAGCGGTGCTGGCGCTGATCGAACGACACGCTGCCAGCGTGCTGCAAGCCACGCCGTCGAGCTGGCGCATGTTGCTCGATCATGAGCAGGCTTCGCTGCTGGCCGGGCGGACCTTCCTCTGCGGCGGCGAAGCGTTGCCGCTGGAACTGGCGCAGCGCTTGCTGGCGCTTTCGCCGAACGTCTGGAACCTCTACGGCCCGACCGAAACCACCATCTGGTCGGCGCTGCATCCACTGAGCCCGGAGCGCGACCGTCCGTTCCTCGGTAAACCGCTGGACAACACCGCACTGTACATCGTCGGCAGCGACCTGAGCCTCAATCCGCCCGGTGCGCCGGGGGAGCTGCTGATCGGTGGCGCCGGCCTGGCCCGTGGTTATTTCCAGCGTCCGGCGCTGACCGCCGAACGCTTCGTGCCGGACCCGTTTTCCGCCACGGGCGAGCGCCTGTACCGCACCGGCGACCTGTGCCGTTATCGCGCCGAAGGCGTGGTCGAGTACCTCGGCCGGATCGACCATCAAGTAAAAATTCGTGGTCTGCGTATCGAGCTGGGGGAAATCGAAGCCGCGCTGCTGGCCCAGGACAGCGTGCGCGAAACCGTGGTGGTCGCCCACGAAGGCCCGACCGGCGCGCAATTGGTTGCCTACGTGGTGCCCGCCAGCGGCGCAGTGCCGGAGCCGGACGCGCCGTTGCGCACCGCACTCAAGGCGACCCTCAAGGCGCAGTTGCCGGAATACATGGTGCCGGCGCACCTGTTGTTCCTGGCGCAACTGCCGCTGACGCCCAACGGCAAGATCGATCGCAAGGCCTTGCCAGCGCCCGAGGCCAGCGATTTGCAGCAGGCCTACGTGGCGCCGCGCAGCGAGGTCGAGCAACAGGTCGCGGCAATCTGGCAGGACGTGCTCAAGCTTGAACGCGTGGGGCTGGAAGACAATTTCTTCGAACTGGGCGGGCATTCGCTGCTGGTGACTCAGGTGGTCTCGCGGGTCCGTCGGGTGCTCGGCATCGAAGTGCCGCTGCGCAGCCTGTTCGAACACAGCACGTTGCAGGCGTTCGTCGCCGCCTTCGATACCACGACAGGCGAACAGGCGCCGGCCATGACGCCGGTGCCTCGCGACGCGCCGCTGCCGTTGTCCTTTGCCCAGGAGCGCCAGTGGTTCCTCTGGAAAATGGACCCCGACGGCGCCGCCTACAACATCCCCACCGCATTGCGGATGCGCGGCGC
This sequence comes from Pseudomonas sp. AGC41, assembly GCF_057334555.1. NCBI lineage: Bacteria > Pseudomonadati > Pseudomonadota > Gammaproteobacteria > Pseudomonadales > Pseudomonadaceae > Pseudomonas > Pseudomonas sp. AGC41. The sequence goes on along the minus strand of NZ_JBHFJB010000002.1, from coordinate 6,689 downwards.
ATTGGACAAGGACGCGCTGCGCAAGAGCTTTGCCGCACTGGTCCAGCGCCACGAAAGCTTGCGCACCGAATTCGTGGAAGAGGATGGACGCACTTGCCAGATCATTTGTGAACAGGGCGAAGTCGACTATACCGAGCAGCGCCTGGAAGGGAGTGATATCCAGGCCTTCCTTGAACAGCAGACGCAACGCCCGTTCGATCTGCTGAATGACGCGCTGCTGCGCGTGGTGCTGTTGGAAGTGGCCGAGGAGGATCACCTGCTGGTGCTGACGCTGCATCACATCGTCTCCGACGGCTGGTCGTTGCAGGTGATGGTCGACGACCTGATGAGCCTGTACTCGGCTTTCGTCCAGGGTCAATCGGCACAGCTGCCGCCATTGGCGGTGCAATATGCCGACTACGCGGTCTGGCAGCGGCAATGGATGGCGGCCGGTGAGCGCGACCGCCAACTGGCCTACTGGTCGGCGCAACTGGGCGGCGAACAGCCGCTGCTGGAACTGCCCACCGATCACCCGCGCCCGGCGCAACAAAGCCTGCGCGGGGCACGCCTGCCGATCGTGCTGGATCGCGCCCTGAGCGATGACCTCAAGGCCCTGGCCCGGCAAGAAAACGTCACGCTGTTCGTGCTGTTGCTCGGCTCGTTCCAGGCATTGCTGCATCGCTACAGCGGCCAGGCCGACATCCTCGTCGGCGTGCCGATCGCCAACCGCCAACGGCTGGAAACCGAGCGGTTGATCGGGTTCTTCGTCAACACCCAGGTCCTGCGCAGCGAATTCCCCGGCGACCTGACCGGCGCCGCTTTGCTGCAACAGCTCAAGCAGACGGCCATGGCCGCGCAGATGCACCAGGACCTGCCGTTCGAACAACTGGTGGATGCCTTGCAGCCGCAGCGCAACCTGAGCCACAGCCCGCTGTTCCAGGCGATGTTCAACCACCGTAACGAAACCGCCTCGGTGTTTGCCAAGGCCTTGCCGGAGCTCGACGTCGAACCCGTAGGCTGGACACAGCGTACCGCGCAATTCGACCTGAGCCTGGACACCGTCGAAAGTCCCCAAGGCCTGCACGCTGCCCTGACCTACGCCACCGATCTGTTCGAGCCGGCGACCATCGAACGCATGGCCGGGCATTGGCTCAACCTGTTGCGCAGCCTGGTGCAGGACCTGCACCGCCCGCTGGCGCAATGGTCGCTGCTGGACGAGGACGAGCGTCGCCACATGCTGATCGACTGGAACGCCACGGCGCGGCAATACCCGCTCGAGCGCAGCGTCCAGGCGCTGATCGAGGAACAGGTACGCCGGACCGCGGATGCGCCTGCGCTGGTCTTCGGCGAGCAGCGCCTGAGCTACCGTGAGCTCAACGCCCGGGCCAACCGCCTGGCCCATCGCTTGATCGACCTGGGCGTCGGCCCCGATGTGCTGGTGGGCATCGCCATGGAACGTTCGGTGGAGATGGTGCTCGGGCTGTTGGCGATCCTCAAGGCCGGCGGCGCCTACGTGCCGTTGGACCCTGAGTACCCGCAGGATCGCCTGGCCTACATGTTCGAAGACAGCGGCATCGGTTTGCTGCTGACCCAGCAACACCTGCTTGATGCTTTGCCGATTCCGCAGGGGCTGCGCAGTCTGCTACTGGACCTGCCCGTTGAGGAGTCGTATGCCAGTCGTGAGGAGAATCCCGACGTCAAGGTGTACGGCGAAAACCTGGCCTATGTCATCTACACCTCCGGTTCCACCGGCAAGCCCAAGGGCGCGGGCAATCGCCATTGCGCCCTGGTCAACCGCTTGTGCTGGATGCAGCAGGCCTATGGCCTCGATGCGACTGACAGTGTGCTGCAGAAAACGCCGTTCAGTTTCGACGTCTCAGTGTGGGAATTCTTCTGGCCGCTGCTGACCGGCTCGACGCTGGTGGTGGCCGCGCCGGGCGCCCATCGCGACCCGGCGCAACTGATCGAGCTGATCACCGCGCAGCGCATCACCACGCTGCACTTCGTACCGTCGATGCTCCAGGCGTTCGTGCAGGACCCGCGGGTAGCCGAATGCACCAGCCTCAAGCGGATTGTCTGCAGCGGCGAAGCGCTGCCGGTGGATGCCCAGCAGCAGGTGTTCGCCAAACTGCCGAACGCCAGTCTGTACAACCTCTACGGCCCGACCGAGGCGGCCATCGACGTGACTCATTGGACCTGCGTCGAGGAAGGCCGCGACAGCGTGCCGATCGGACAGCCGATCGCCAACCTCGGCACCTACATTCTCGACGATGAACTGTCGCCGGTGCCGGTCGGGGTGATCGGCGAGCTGTACCTGGCGGGCGAAGGGCTGGCGCGCGGTTACCATCGGCGCGCGGCGTTGACCGCCGAACGGTTCGTCACCGCCCCGTTCGGCGCTGGCCAGCGCTTGTACCGCACCGGCGACCTGGCGCGTTATCGGGTCGATGGCGTGATTGAATACGCCGGGCGAATGGACCATCAGGTGAAAATCCGTGGCCTGCGCATCGAGTTGGGCGAAATCGAAGCGCGTCTGGCCGAACACGAGGCGGTACGCGAAACCGTGGTCCTGGCCCAGGACGGCACGTTGCTGGTGGCCTACGTGGTGCCGGCGCGCGCTGAGCTGCTGGCCGCCGACGACGCCGTTCGCCAGGCGCTGCAAGTGCGCCTCAGGGAACATCTGAGCCAGTCCTTGCCCGACTACATGGTGCCGCAACACTGGGTGTGGCTGGAGAAAATGCCGGTCAGCCCCAACGGCAAGCTTGAGCGCAAGGCTCTGCCGAAGGCCGATCCGAGCGCCAGCCCGAAGAGCTACAGTGCCCCGGTCAGCGCCGTGGAAAACACTTTGGCTGCGATCTGGCAAAGCGTGCTCGGACGCGAACGCGTAGGGCGGACCGACAATTTCTTCGAGCTGGGCGGCGATTCGATCATTTCCATCCAGGTGGTGAGCCGCGCCCGTCAGGCCGGGATTCATTTCAGTCCCAAGGACCTGTTCCTGCACCAGACCATCCAGGGCCTGGCCGGGGTGGCAACCACCGGAGACAACGGGCCGGTCATCGATCAGGGCCCGGTAACCGGGCAGACGGTATTGCTGCCGTTCCAGCAGTTGTTCTTCGAACAGGCCATGGCCGAGCCCCATCATTGGAACCAGTCGGTGTTGCTCAAGAGCTTGCGAGCCGTGGATGCCGCGCATCTGGAGCAGGCGTTGCAGGCTCTGGTCGAGCATCACGATGCGTTGCGCCTGGCCTTCGTCTGCGAGGCAGGCACCTGGACCGCGCGCCACAATACCCTGGCCGAACAGCGCACGCTCTGGCAGCGCTCGCCGCTGTTGTGGACCGCCGAGGTGGCCGATGCGCCGGCCCTTGAACGCCTGGCCGAACAAGCCCAGCGCAGCCTCGACCTGCACGATGGCGCGCTGCTGCGCGGGGTGCTGGCGAGCCTGGCCGACGGCAGCCAGCGACTGTTGCTGGTGATCCATCACCTGGTGGTGGACGGCGTGTCCTGGCGTGTTCTGCTGGAGGACCTGCAACAGGCGTACGAGCAGTTGCAGGCCGGTCAGGCGCCAGCGTTGCCGGCCAAGACCACGGCTGCGCAGACCTGGGCGCAACGATTGCAGACCCATGCCGGCAGCACGACGTTGCAGTCCCAGCTGACGTATTGGCAGGAGCAGTTGCAAGGCACCGGTCATGACTTGCCTTGCGACCGTCCAGAGGGCGATTTGCGCAGGTGTCATGGCGCCCAGGTCCAGACGCGGCTGGACAAGGACCAGACGCGCCGCCTGTTGCAGCAAGCGCCGGCGGCTTATCGCACCCAGGTCAACGACCTGCTGCTGACCGCGCTGGCGCGGGTGATCGGCCGTTGGACTTCACAGGCCTCGACCTTGATTCAGCTGGAGGGCCATGGCCGTGAGGCGCTGTTCGAGGATATGGACCTGAGCCGCAGCGTCGGTTGGTTCACCAGCCTGTTCCCGGTGCGCCTGGCCCCGACGGCCACCACCGAAGGTTCGATCAAGGCGATCAAGGAGCAACTGCGGGCGATCCCAGACAAAGGGCTCGGCTTCGGCGTGTTGCGTTACCTGGGCGATGAGCCGACGCGGCGCACCCTCGCGGCGCTGCCCGTGCCGCGCATCACCTTCAACTACCTGGGCCAGTTCGACAGCGGCTTTGCCGACGACGCCGACGGCCTGTTTGTCCCGGCCAGCGAATCGGCGGGCGCGGCGCAGAGTCCGTTGGCGCCGCTGGACAACTGGCTGACGCTCAACGGCAGCGTCTATGCCGGCGAGTTGAGCATCGACTGGACGTTCAGCTCACAGATGTTCGATGAAGCGACGATCCAGGCGCTGGCCCAGGATTACGCTGGGGAATTGCAGGCATTGATCGACCACTGTTGCGAGCCGCGGCACCACGGGTTCACGCCGTCGGACTTCCCCCTGGCCGGATTGCAGCAGCAACAGTTGGACGCCTTGCCGCTGGTGGCGCGCGACGTGGAGGACATCTATCCGCTGTCGCCGATGCAGCAGGGGATGCTGTTCCACACGTTGTACGAGCAGCAGGCCGGCCACTACATCAACCAGATGCGCGTGGATGTCGAAGGGCTGGACGTCGAGTGCTTCCGCCAGGCCTGGCAAGCGGCGACCGACGCCCACGACGTGCTGCGCAGCGGTTTTGTCTGGGAGGGTGATTTCAAGCGTGCATTGCAGGTGGTGCACAAGCGCGTAAAGGTCGCGTTGCAGCTTGAGGACGGGCGCACACAGGCTGACCTGGTTCATTATCTGGAAACCCTCGCGACAGCCCAGCGTCAGCAAGGGTTTGCCTTGGACGCGGCGCCGTTGTTACGGTTGGTGGTCGTGCGCGTGGCGGACGAACGCTATCACCTGATCTACACCTGCCATCACATCCTGATGGACGGCTGGAGCAATTCGCAGTTGCTCGGCGAAGTGCTGCAACGCTACAGCGGTCAACCCGTCGCCGTGTCCGGCAGCCGCTACCGCGACTACATCGCCTGGCTGCAACGCCAGGACGCGGCGGCCAGCGAAGCGTTCTGGAAACCGGCGCTGCAACGGCTGGAGGCGCCAACACGACTGGCCGATGCGGTGGCCAAACCGGCCGAGCTGGGCAGCGGTTACGGCGATCACGTCCACGTGCTGGATGAAGCGTCGACCCGCCGCCTGGAAGCCTTCGCCCGTGCCTCGAAAGTCACGGTAAACACGCTTGTGCAAGCGGCGTGGTTGCTGCTGTTGCAGCGCTACACCGGTCGAGAAACGGTTGCCTTTGGTGCGACGGTCGCCGGTCGCCCAGCGGACTTGCCTGGCATCGAGCAGCAGATCGGTTTGTTCATCAACACCTTGCCGGTGATCGCCAGCCCTCGGGCCGAGCAGTCCTTGGACAGTTGGCTGCAAGCGGTGCAGGCGCAGAACCTGGCCTTGCGCGAGTTCGAACACACCGCGTTGCTGGATATCCAGCGCTGGGCCGGGCAGGGCGGTGACGCGCTGTTCGACAGCCTGCTGGTGTTCGAAAACTATCCGATCGCCCAGGCGTTGGAGCAGGGCGCGCCGGACGGTTTGCGTTTTGGCTCGCCGGTGACTCAGGAGCAGACCAACTATCCGTTGACGCTGCTGGTGGGGTTGGAGCGGCAGCTGTCGGTGCACATGAGTTATCAGCGGGCGAGCTTTGCTCCGGATACGGTGGAGCGGCTGGCGGCGCATCTGGCGCAGTTGCTTGGGCAGATGAGCGCCAATGGCGAGCGCTGCCTCGGTGAACTGTCGATGCTGGAATTCGATGAGCATCAACGTTTGACCCATGACTGGAACCCGGTCGATGCGCCGTTCGAACAAGACGTTTGTGTTCACCAACTGATTGCCCGTCAGGCCGACGCTTCACCGGATGCCCAGGCAGTGACTTTTGCCAACACACGCCTGAGCTACAGCGAACTCGACGGCCGGGCCAATCGCCTGGCCCACAAGCTCATCGAACTGGGCGTCGGCCCAGAGGTGCGGGTGGGCGTGGCGATGCCGCGCTCCGAGCAGTTGCTGATCGCCTTGCTGGCGGTGCTCAAGGCCGGCGGCGCGTACGTGCCGCTGGACCCGGATTACCCGGCCGAACGCGTGGCCTACATGCTTGAGGACAGCCGCGCGCGGGTGTTGTTGACCGAGCAGGCGGTGGCGCAGACGCTGACGGTTCCGGCTGGCACCGAAGTGCTGATGCTGGACCGGATTGAGTTGAGCTCATATCCCTTCAACGCACCGGGCACAACAGTCACCCCGAACAACCTCGCCTACGTCATCTACACCTCCGGTTCCACCGGCAAACCCAAGGGTGTGGCCATCGCCCACCGAAACGTCTTGGCGCTGATCGACTGGTCCAGATCAGTCTACAGCCGCGACGATATCCAGGGCGTCCTGGCGTCGACCTCGGTGTGCTTCGACCTGTCGGTGTGGGAGCTGTTTGTCACCCTTGCCAACAGCGGCTCGCTGATCATCGCCCGCAACGCCCTGGAACTGCCGCACCTGCCGGCCCGCGATCAGGTGCGCCTGATCAACAGCGTGCCTTCGGCGATCGCCGCGTTGCAGCGCAGCGGCGAGATCCCGGCCAGCGTGCGCATCATCAATTTGGCCGGTGAGCCGCTGAAGCAGAGTCTGGTGGATGCCCTCTACCCATCACACCTCACCTGTGGGAGCGAGCCTGCTCGCGAAAGCACTGGATCAATCAATGATG
>NZ_JBHFJB010000001.1:23983-52410 GCF_057334555.1 Pseudomonas sp. AGC41 | reverse complement strand
GGGGCGCCGCTGCCTGTCTAAGCGAGGTGACCCGGAGGCACGTCGATTGATGCATAACGCCGCGATGTCGGCGAGGCGCACAGCGGCATGGAAGGGTTTTTATGAGGCACTGAGGACCCGGGGGCTCAGCACAACCGAAGCATTAGTCGCACTGGCCCGCAAGCTTGCCCGAGTGGTATTCGCCCTGCTGAAGAATCAGAGCGAATACTTACCGAAAGGCATTTAAGGGGTAGCCCTGCACCATAGAATCTCCCACAGTTGATTGTGCGCTGATAAAAAATCAGTCTGGCCGCACCACCTTGCCGGTCGCCAGGTCACGGATCACGCTCGGGTTCCGACGCCCGCCCAGGTTGCCGCCCAATACCAGATCGAGCTGCCCTCGGAAATACTGTTCGACGCGAATCCGCGTGCGCGCCGCTGGCCGGCCTTGTGGGTTGGCCGAGGTGGAGACAAGCGGGCCGACCAGCGAACACAGGTCGCGCACGATCGGATGATCGCTGACCCGTAGCGCGACGGTGTCGTGCACGCCGGTGATCCATTCCGGCAACAGGTTCTGGTGCGGGACCAGCCAGGTGTTCGGCCCAGGCCAAGTGCTGGCCATGCGATCCATCCAGGTCTCAGGGAAGTCCTCGAACAGGAAATCGAACTGGTGGATGTTGTCGGCCACCAGTATCAGTCCCTTGTCGGGCCGTCGGGACTTGATCGCCAACAGACGCTCCACGGCATCCTCGTTCCACGGATCGCAACCCAGGCCCCAGACCGCTTCGGTTGGATAGGCAATCACCGCCCCGGCGCGAATTTCTCGCGCGGCTTGTTGCACACGCCAACTGTTGACCATGAAAGATTCTCCGCAACGCAAATAAGGCTGTGCGCAGTTTACCGATCTTCCTCATAAAACCTAGCGAGCAAACCAGCGTCCATGCTCGCACGCCGCCCTTCCGTCCATTTCCAGGTCGGTCAGTGCCGCCAGGACCTTGGACAAGCCCCAGCCGCTGGCATCGGCCAGTGCTTCGCTGGTCTGCGGCGCGGCGTGCAGCAGGCGCAACAGCGGATGCGTCACGGGGACAGGTTCGGCGATGAAGGGTAAGCGTTGCCAACCGCGTAGTGCTTCGAGGATGTGCTCCACGGTTTCCACCAGCGCCGCGCCGTCACGGATCAGTTGATGGCAACCCCGGGCGCCGGGATGGTGAATCGACCCCGGAATGGCATACACCTCACGGCCCTGTTCCGCCGCCAGGCGCGCGGTGATCAGCGAGCCACTGGCGACGCTGGCCTCGACCACCAGCACGCCAAGGGACAAACCGCTGATGATCCGATTGCGCCGTGGGAAGTTGCTGGCGTGGGGTGGCGCGTCCAGAGGGAACTCCGACAGCACCGCGCTGCCCTGGGCGATCATCGCTTCTGCCAGCCGACGATTGCGCTGTGGATAAAAATTTTCCAGGCCGGTGCCCAGCACACCGATTGTCTGCCCGCCGACATCCAGCGCAGCTTGATGCGCGGCCGCGTCGATACCCAAGGCCAGACCGCTGGTGATGACAAATCCAGCTCCGGCCAGGCTCCGGGAAAATGCCGCTGCGGTGTCCATGCCGGGACGCGAGGCGCGACGACTGCCGACCATCGCCAGTTGCGGCTTTTCCAGAATCGAGGTGTCGCCGGCAACGAACAGAAGTGGCGGCGCGTCGCTGATTTGCGCCAGCAGCGCCGGGTAGTCCGGTTGGTCCCACATCAATAGATAGTGGGCCTGACCCTCTAACCAGGCTAACGCGTGGGCGGCGCCATCACGTGTTTCCGGCGCGCGTCGGGCCTCGGCGCACTGCGCCGGCAGCCCCAGCGCTCGCCATGCGCTGGCTGGAGCGCTGATGGCTTTGGAGGCCGAGCCGAAGGCTTCCATGAGGGTCATGAAACGTTTGGGTCCCAGTTCCGGCAAGCGCTGCAAGCGCAGACGGGCCTCCAGTTCCGCGGGGGGAACCGAAGCGGATTCAGGCAATGGCATGTGATCAATCCTTGATCGTCATAAGCCCCGTACAAACGGGAACAAGTTGTGGATAACTCTGTTGGTAACTTGTGAGACCCGTTACGGATTGCGCACCTTGTCGAGGATTGCCAGCGAGCGCGAGGCGTACAGCACCAGGCCATAACTGAGCTTGTCGTAGGTGCGGAACACCATCAGCAGGCCGGCACGTTCGTCGGGAATCTTCACCGGGGCGCCGGTGATGCGGTCGCGCACTGTTTCACCGGTCTTCATGACCGCCAGAACGTTGCCCTCGGCCAATCCGTCACGGCGCCCCTTGTTCAGGGTGACCACGTCCATCGCGCCGATCTGCGTGACGCCCCGGGGCACATCGAGGATCAACCCGTTGATGTCCGATTTTGGCGCGCTGGGCATGAAGGTCGAGTTGATCGAGCGTTCTTCGCCGCTGAACAGTCGATCGCCGAGGCGCACCTCCTGCGTGGTGCGCTGCAGGGCCAGGGTGGTGACGTCGCCTTCGGTGGCGACGATCTCGCCGCTGCCGATGTCGTCGGCATTGATGCCCAGGAATTCCTTGGTCTCGGGGTCGGTGTAGACCTTGCCCTGGCGGAAGATGCCGTAGGCCGACTGGCTCGCATCGAAGGTGCCGCGGGCGAAGATCCGATCGCCGGTGCCGCTGAGCACTCGTTCGGCATCGCCTGCGACGACGTAGGGCGCCTTGTTGAAATCTTCCGCCGTGTCGACGATGCGGTTGCTCAGCAGGAAGCTGTTGATCGCCTGGAGCGGGATGCTCGGGATGGCGTCGGCCACCGGTGAGCTGCGGACGCGCGGGGACAGCTTGATGGTGCCGCGCGAGGTACCGCGACTGAGGGTCAGCCGTGGCTGGCCGTTGACGTAGATCAGCGACAGAGTGTCGCCGGGGTAGATCAGGTGCGGGTTTTCAATCTGTGGGTTGGCCTGCCACAGCTCGGGCCATTTCCAGGGTTCGCGCAGGTATTTACCGGAAATGTCCCACAGCGTATCCCCCGGAACCACTGTGTATTGCTGCGGAAAACCTTCCCGAAGTTGCACTTGCCCGTGCGCGATACCGGCCGAGGCCAGGAGCAGCAGGGCGAGTAGTGATTTCCTCATGCGGTGAATCCCTTTATTATGTGCGTTCGCGTAAAACGCCAGAGCCCCCGTGGCTCGCTCCGATTCAAGGAGCAACGTTTTACAACGGTAGCCTGCATTCCAAGACACGCCAGGCCAGCCACCCGACCTTACTTCACACGTGCATTTATCAAGCTTATGGCCATTTTGAACATTCTCGAATTTCCGGACCCGCGCCTGCGCACCATCGCCAAACCGGTGGCCGTAGTGGACGACGAAGTGCGCCAGTTGGTCGATGACATGTTTGAAACAATGTATGAAGCGCCCGGCATCGGCCTCGCCGCGACCCAGGTCAACGTGCACAAGCGCATCGTTGTAATGGACCTCTCCGAAGACCGCAGCGAGCCGCGGGTGTTCATCAACCCCGAGTTCGAAACCCTGACCGACGAGATGGAGCAGTACCAGGAAGGCTGCCTGTCGGTGCCGGGCTTCTACGAAAATGTCGACCGTCCGCAGAAGGTCAGGATCAAAGCCCTGGACCGTGACGGCCAGCCTTACGAGCTGATCGCCGAAGGCCTGCTGGCGGTGTGCATCCAGCACGAATGCGACCACCTCAACGGCAAGCTGTTCGTCGATTACCTGTCTAATCTCAAGCGTGACCGGATCAAGAAAAAACTGGAAAAGATCCATCGCCAGAACGCTTGATGCCCTTCTTCAAAGGCTTGCCGCGGCAAGCCTTTTTCTTTTTGCGATTGCTTTGTAATTGAGAGCTTCCCATGACTGAGCCACTGCGCATCGTCTTTGCCGGCACCCCCGAATTTGCCGCTGAACACCTCAAGGCCCTGCTGGCCAGCCCTCATGAAATCGTCGCGGTCTATACCCAGCCGGATCGCCCTGCCGGTCGTGGACAGAAACTGATGCCCAGCCCGGTCAAGCAACTGGCGCTGGAGAATGGCCTGCAAGTGTTGCAGCCGCCGACGCTGCGCGATGCGCAAGCCCAGGCCGAACTGGCCGCGCTGAAGCCGGACTTGATGGTGGTGGTCGCCTACGGCTTGATCCTGCCGCAAGTGGTGCTGGATATCCCGCGCCTGGGCTGCATCAACAGCCACGCTTCGCTGTTGCCGCGCTGGCGCGGTGCGGCGCCGATCCAGCGCGCCGTGCAGGCCGGCGATGCCGAGAGCGGCGTGACTGTGATGCGCATGGAGGCCGGCCTGGACACGGGGCCGATGCTGCTCAAGGTGAGCACGCCTATCGGCGCCGAAGACACGGGTGGCAGCCTGCATGATCGCCTCGCGCTGATCGGTCCGCCGGCCGTGGTCGAGGCCATCGAGGGCCTGGCTGCCGGCACGCTGCAAGGCGAAGTGCAGGATGACAGCCTCGCCACGTACGCGCACAAATTGAACAAGGACGAAGCCCGCATCGACTGGAGCCGCCCGGCCGTCGAACTGGAGCGCCTGGTGCGCGCCTTCAACCCTTGGCCGGTCTGCCACAGCACGTTGAACGGCGAAGCCGTGAAAGTCCTGGCCGCCAGCTGCGCCGAAGGGAAGGGCGCACCGGGTGAAATCCTCAGCGCCAGCAAAGACGGCCTCATCGTTGCCTGTGGCGATCAGGCGCTGTGCCTGACCCGCCTGCAATTGCCCGGCGGCAAGGCGCTGGGCTTCAGCGATCTGTTCAACAGCCGCCGTGAGAAATTTGCCGTCGGCACCGTCCTCGGCCAAGCGGCGGACGCTTCATGAATCCGCGTCTGGCCGCCGCCAAGGCACTGGCCGCCGTTCTCGGCGGCAAGGCTTCGCTCAACAGTTCCCTGCCAACCCAACTGGACAAAGTGGAAGACCGTGATCGCGGTTTCACCCAGGACCTGGCGTTCGGCACCGCCCGTTGGCAACCCCGGTTGTCGGCCCTGGCGGCCAAGCTGTTACAGAAGCCATTCAAAGCCGCCGATGGTGACGTCGAAGCGTTGCTGCTGGTGGGGCTCTACCAATTGCTCTACACCCGCGTCCCCGCCCACGCCGCCATCGGCGAAACCGTGGGCTGCGCCGACAAGCTGAAGAAGCCGTGGGCCAAGGCGCTGCTCAATGCCGTGCTGCGCCGCGCGCAGCGGGAAAGCGAAACCCTGCTGGCGGAACTGGAGCATGACCCGGTGGTGCGCACCGCCCACCCGCGTTGGCTGCAGAAATCCCTGAAAGCCTTCTGGCCTGATCAGTGGGAAGCCATCTGCGCGGCCAACAATGCCCATCCGCCGATGATCCTGCGGGTCAACCGACGTCATCACAGCCGTGATGCGTATCTGGCCTTGCTGGGCGAAGCCGGCATCCCGGCCATCCCGTGCCAATACAGCCGCGACGGCATCATCCTGGAAACCCCAGGCGACGTCCGTGCCCTGCCAGGTTTCGCCGACGGCTGGATCGGCGTCCAGGACGAAGCCGCGCAGCTGGCCGCCGACTTGCTGGAACTGGCGCCGGGCCAACGGGTGCTGGACGCCTGTTGCGCCCCGGGCGGCAAGACCTGCCACATCCTTGAGGCCGAGCCGAAACTGGCCGGCGTGGTGGCCGTGGACCTGGAAGCCAAGCGCCTGGTGCGGGTCAAGGAAAACCTCGCGCGCCTGGGCCTGGACGCCGAGCTGTTCGCCGCCGATGGCCGCGACACCGCCGCCTGGTGGGACGGCAAGCCATTCCAGCGCATCCTGCTGGACGCGCCTTGCTCGGCCACTGGGGTCATCCGCCGGCATCCGGACATCAAGCTCACCCGTCAGGCGGACGACATCGCCCCATTGGCGCAACTGCAAGGGGAACTGCTCGACGCCCTGTGGCTGACCCTCGAGGTCGGCGGCATGCTGCTGTACGCCACATGCTCGACCTTGCCGACCGAGAACACCGACGTGATCGAAGCGTTCCTCGCCCGCACGCCGGGTGCACGGGAGTTGGACATCGCCACCCAGGCTGGCATCAAGCAGCCCCATGGCCGCCAGTTGCTGGCCCAGGAGGGCGGGCATGACGGGTTCTATTACGCCAAGTTGATCAAGATTGCCGCCGCACGCGGTTAAACCGATTCGATAGGAGTGGCTGGATGAAAATCATCATCCTCGGTGCAGGGCAAGTCGGCGGTTCGCTGGCGGAACATCTGGCCAGCGAGGCCAACGACATCACCGTGGTCGACACCGACGGCGAGCGCCTGCGCGACCTCGGCGACCGTCTCGACATCCGCACCGTGCAAGGGCGTGGCTCCTTGCCGACGGTGCTGCGCCAGGCCGGTGCCGACGACGCCGACATGCTGGTGGCCGTGACCAACAGCGACGAAACCAACATGGTCGCCTGCCAGGTCGCCCACACGCTGTTCCACACCCCGACCAAAATCGCCCGGGTGCGGGAAGCGGCCTACCTGACCCGCGCCGACCTGTTCGACAACGAAGCGATTCCGGTGGATGTGCTGATCAGCCCCGAGCAGGTGGTGACCAACTACATCAAGCGCCTGATCGAGCATCCCGGCGCGTTGCAGGTGATCGACTTCGCCGAGGGCAAGGCCCAACTGGTGGCGGTCAAGGCCTACTACGGCGGCCCGCTGGTGGGCCAGCAACTGCGCCAGTTGCGCGAACACATGCCCAATGTCGAAACCCGGGTCGCGGCGATTTTCCGCCGTGACCGACCGATCCTGCCCCAGGGCGACACGGTGATCGAAGCCGACGACGAAGTCTTCTTCATCGCCGCCAAGGCGAACATTCGCGCGGTCATGAGCGAAATGCGCCGCCTCGACGAGAACTACAAGCGCATCGTCATCGCCGGCGGCGGCCAGATCGGCGAACGCCTGGCCGAAGCCATCGAAAGCCGCTACCAGGTCAAGATCATCGAGATGAACCCGGCACGCTGCCGCTACCTCTCCGACACCCTCGACAGCACCGTGGTGCTGCAAGGCAGTGCCTCGGACCGCGACCTGCTGCTGGAAGAAAACATCGCCGATGCCGACATCTTCCTGGCCCTGACCAACGACGACGAAGCCAACATCATGTCCTCGCTGCTGGCCAAACGCCTGGGTGCGAAGAAGGTCATGACCATCATCAACAACCCGGCCTACGTCGACCTGATCCAGGGCGGCGACATCGACATCGCCATCAGCCCGCAACTGGCAACCATCGGCACCTTGCTCGCCCACGTGCGCCGCGGCGACATCGTCAGCGTCCACTCCCTGCGCCGCGGCGCGGCCGAAGCCATCGAGGCGATCGCCCATGGCGATGCCAAGTCGAGCAAAGTGATCGGCAAAGCCATCCGCGACCTCGGCCTGCCGCCGGGCACCACCATCGGCGCGATCATCCGCGACGAACAGGTGCTGATCGCCCACGACGTCACCACCATCCAGACCGGCGACCATGTGATCCTGTTCTTGGTAGATAAGAAGCACATTCGTGATGTCGAGAAGCTGTTCCATGTGGGGTTGAGCTTTTTCTGATCCAGCGTTTGGGTGAGGCTACTGGCCTCATCGCGAGCAGGCTCGCTCCCACAAAGGCTCGCCGTCGTTTACAAAAATTGTGATCGACCGAGATCCACTGTGGGAGCGAGCCTGCTCGCGAAAGCTATCCAACAGCCAACCGATCAACCCCTGACACACCGATAAGGACGCCCCATGCTCGACTCCCTCGAAAAAATGCTCGCCAAGGGCGTGGACAACTCCCTGCTGCGCTTCGGCCTCGGCAAAGGTTACCTCGACCTAGGCGAATTCCCCCGCGCCGCCGAACACCTCCAACGCTGCGTCGAATTCGACCCCAAGTATTCGGCAGCCTGGAAACTATTGGGCAAGGCTCATCAAGGCCAAGGCGATGTATCGGCAGCCCGGCAAGCTTGGGAACAAGGCCTGGAAGCCGCCCGGGCTCATCGTGACAAGCAGGCTGAAAAAGAAATGACGGTGTTCCTCAAAAAACTGGATCGATAGGAGCGGCCACCATCACTTTTCGTACAGCCTTCGACTGGAGAGCATCCCCGATCCCGCCGCTATTGCTGCAATCGCAAAGAGCCCGACATCAATGCTGCCAACGAATGACGGCAACACAAATATCACCAAAAAACCCAAGCAAACCAGGGCTATCCCCAGTCGCACCCTGAGCACGTAGCGTCTCACACAAACATGCAGCAGCAGGATCCCCAAACCGGCCAGTACATACTGACTACTGAGACTCATAGCTTATGTTTCCTCGGGATTGAATGATGATGGACGAAGTTGAGCGCTGTGGTCCGATACCACCGCTGACTTGAGCACCCAAGCTGACGATGACATCGCCAGTGTGATAGGTCGGTAACAGGTCCTTGGCCCACCTTCGGCCTAAGTAGCCTGCTGCTGGTGCGACAACTTTACCAATGCCTGGCACTTGACCAGCCACTCCCGTAAAAATCCCAGTGGTAATGGTGAGAAGATCCGTGCGTTGCTCATTGAGCCAATCCCCCTGGGTACGAGTCAGGGGATTGGAAATTCCGACGTTCATGAAACAAGGCAGATCCCTGGCGAGCATCTTGTCATAGAGCTCCACCAGCAATCGGGTGACTTCAAAGTTGGCCGCTTTCGCCTCGCGAAAATACAGCGTTCTGAGCCCGCCTCTGTCTGCGGGCATGACGGTGAAACGGCTTACGCAGAAAGTGATTCCGTGATGAGTGGTGAATTGATGCTTATCGAAGTCCATTCTTCAGTCCTTGATGAATTCGCAAGGCCTTGAGTTTTATTCAGAAATGGAGATTTACATAATGGCAATTCCGGTTTGGGCGGGTTGTTTGTCACTTATAGTTTCCGCAAAGGCGTTCGATCCGGTTGTCCTACAGATACGTCTCAAGAGCCTCGCTTTGTGGCGGCGGTATAGAGTTAATTTGAATCCAATGCGCTCGGCTCGCGTATGTATGCCAATGAAATCCTGCCTACTTACCATGCTGGCGACGTACTGGTCAGCATCGATGTTCAGGTCAATCGCTGTATTGGCCCGCACCGCAGCTTCACGACAATGATCATCAAGGCCTGACTGGAAACGTCCATGACCGAAATTACTCAATTGGTTATTGCTTTGGTGTTGTCCTTTTTGCTCGGTAAGTTTCTCAAGCCGTATCTGCTACGCAAATGGCTAGGCGTGGGGATGGTGGCCGCGCTTTTAGGCCGTTTGCAACTAATCGCTAGAAAGAACCTTGGGGGTACGTGGGGAAGCGATTCTTGGGTCTTCAGAAATAACATCTGTTTCCACGGAGGGAAGAAAACCCGACGAAAAACGTCGGGTTTTTCCGTTGGAAATAAAGCCTACCGCCGCGGCTCCACATTATCCAACACCCGATTCGCCAGCAACGAACTCAACTCAATCAACTGCTGGATCCCCAGCGCCACATGACGCCTCGACCCATCCAGATCAAACGCCAGATCACTCACCATCGCATCAGCCGAAGCCAGCGTCTCACTGAGGTTGGCGAGCAGGCATTCGTTATCGAGGCCTTTCACGACGGTGTATAGCTGCCCCGGTTTGAGGTCGTCTTGAGATTCTTCCGGTTTCGGTTCGGTGGTTTCGTCTTGCGGCTTGGCTTTGGATTTTGCGGAGGTAGAGGTGGAACCTGCCTCTGACGGGTTCGGAGTTTCTTTGAACATGTTCACGTTTCCTTTGTTAGTAGCCGCTACCGTCTCGCTACTAAACGAAAGGGAGGCAACTGTGCGCAAGTTAGTAGACCGGTAGGAAAACGGAAAACCCGGCGCGCCCGAAGGCGCCATGCGCACAGCCACCATCGAGTGCAGGTAATGCCCGACTGATGAGACTCATGCGACCGTATCCTTAACCGGGCTACTAAACCCGACCACTGATGGGCAGTGGCAGGACGACAATAGAACCCAGGAACAAGGCGCACAAGCCGGCGGATTCTGGCGTAGTTGTAGGCAAAGGCGCAAGGATGCGTGGCTTGATGGATGTTGTAGGCGGGGGCTGTAGGAGAAGGGTGTTTTGGCGATGCAGGTGGGTTGTTTTACTCAATCCAGCAATACGAAATGATTGAATCCAGTCCCCCCGTTGCAGAGAATTGCCACCTTTACCCCAAAAGGATACGGGTGATGAAGTTCGAAGGGACTTTTCAATACATGGGCAATCACGGGATCGTCTTCAACGTCTCGCAGATCACCCTCACCGACAGCGAACGTGGGCGCTTGCGCGAGCTGCATTTTGGCGAGGCAAAACACGCTCACTATGAAGTCAACAGCAAGGTCGTCGAGGTATACGACAAGATGCAAGCCAAGGGCCTGCCTTGCGTGATGATGATCGGGATCTCCAAGCCGCTGACCCGGCAACAGGGCGACGCCCTCAACGCCCAGCGCACCACGATCGCCACCCTTGCAGCCGCGACCTTCGCTTCCGCCGCCAAGGCTGTGGCCCCCCCTTACGTGGCGGCATCTGTAGGGGTGGGTGTGCGCACGTATACCAATCAAATTCTACCCACTTACCATGCGGGCGACGTACTGGTCAGCATCGAGGCGCAGGTCAACGGCGGCATCGGCCCGCAACGCACGCTCTCGACATTGATCATCAAGACCTGACCGGAGACGTACATGTCCGAAATTACTCAATTGGTCATTGCCTTGGTGGTGTTCTTTCTGCTCGATCGATTGCTCAAGCCCTATCTGCTACGCAAGTGGCTAGGCGTGGTGTTGATGGCGGCGGGTGCGGTTGGCTGTGTTTTGGCCGGTCAGACCCGCGTGCTCGGGTTTGATCTGGGGTTGCTGTCGGTTTTTGCCGTGGTGATAGGGATGGAATTGTTCATGAAGCGGCGGCGGTTTGAGGAGGTTGGCTGAGTGGCAACCTGACCAAGCCGTGTCTATAGTTTTTCCCCCAGATACCTATCGGAGGCATGGACATGAGCCAGAGCATTTCGCCCGCCGGCTCAGCCGCGCGGAACACAGGCATGGTCGCCACGACCTTATGGGGCTCGGACAAGATCGCGGGTATCACGGTCGATCCGGACGGTGCTATCTGGCTTGGCGCTTATAGTCGCCTGGGGCTGGGAGGCGAAGAGGATTCAGGTTTCACCGCCAGCCTGGTCCGGTTCAATGCCGACGGTAGCCTGGACCGCAACTACAGTGGAGACGGTAAATCCCTGCTCCCGGTGGCGCTCGATATCGAGGACGGTGGTAATGCTGCGGTGCAGCCGGGAGGGGGCTACCTGGCGGCGCTCTACGTGAAAGTGGGCGACGCGTGGGTTTCGGGTGTAAGCCGTACCTTGGCTGACGGCAGCCTCGATACCAGTTTCGGGAATGGCGGCACCGCTTTAGTGCCCTTCTACTGGAATAACGATCTAGGCCAGCAAGCGTCGTTCTCCGTACAACGCGACGGCAGCTTTTTCGCAAGCGCCGGGTATCCCTCTGGGGAGATCCATATCGCTCGCTTCGACGCGACGGGGACCTTGGTCTCGTCTTTTGGAGAGGCTGGGGTCCTGCACCTGCCAGCGTCTGTCGGCATTCACCCCAGCCGCACGCTCGACGTTTCGCTGCAGGCAGACGGGAAGGTCTTGGTCACGGGGCAAGCTACCCTGACCCGCCTGAACCCGGACGGTACGCTGGACAGCAGCTTTGCCAACGGCGGCAGCCTGGCCCTGGATGTTCATGCAGACGCGCTCGTCATCCAGGATGACGGAAAAATCCTGTTGGCGGGCGCCCTGGGCGGTGTGGCGACCGTTATCCGACTCAACGCCGATGGCTCGCTCGACAAAAGTTTCGGTGATCAGGGCCAGGTACGTTGGGGCTCAGAAAGCACTCCTTTCGCAGTGACCGACATGATCGTGCTGGCTGACGGCAAGCTATTGATTGGAGGAAGCCAAGGTACCCGTGCGGACGGCTATCTGGCCGCCTTGGTTCAGTTGAACCCCGACGGTCGCCTGGACCACAGCTTTGGCAATCCCGACGACGGTTATTACCACCTCGACGGTGGCCGCGATGATGACTTCTTGCTCGGTACCGCCTCGTTCGACGATGCGATCTTTGGCGGGGCCGGTAACGATCTGCTCGATGGCCAGCAAGGTCGCGACCTGCTGACGGGCGGAACCGGGACCGATACGTTCCTTTACCAGTCAGTCTCGGACAGTTACCGAACCGCAACCACGGCCCACAGCGACCGAATCACCGACTTCGACCCCAGCAGCGACACGCTGGACCTGTCCTCCCTGGGGTTCCTCGGGCTGGGCAATGGGTATGACGGAACGCTGGCGATACGCGTCAATGACAGCGGGACGCGGACCTACCTCAAAAGTTTTGAGGCCAACGCCGATGGCGAACGCTTCGAAGTGGTCTTCGACGGTAACTTGGGCCAAGCGCTGAATGAAACCAATCTCCTGTTTCAGCAAGCCAGGTTGACGGGCACCGAAGGGGCCGATCATTTGCAAGGCAACGCTCGAGACGAAATCATCGAAGGGCTCGGGGGCGATGATCGCCTTTATGGCGCGCTCGGCAATGATGTATTGGTTGGCGGAGAGGGCCGGGATCTATTGACGGGTGGTGGTAACAACGATGTGTTTCGCTTCGACTTACTGAGCGACAGCTACCGTACCGCCACCGAAAATCACACTGATCGCCTGATGGACTACACCACGGGTGAAGACACGATCGATTTGTCCGCCTTGGGCTTTACCCGGCTGGGAAATGGTTACAACGGCACGTTGGACGTCATTTTCAATGAAGCCAAGAACCTGACTTACTTGAAAAGCTACGAAGCCGACGCCTCTGGGGCTCGATTCGAGTTGAGCCTGGCAGGGGACCACTCCGGTTACCGTAACTTGAACATCATCTTCACCGAGCCCCCGGAAGAGGAGGTCTTTCAATTGATCGGAGTGAGTGACTCCTTGGCGTAAAGATTATTTCTTGCCTTGGGCCGCTTTCCGGGCGGTTCAAGGCGTTATGGAGTAATGGCTGTCGCTTTCTGTCCCAATGTGCCCCGCTTTGCAAAAACCGAATGCCGCTTGGTTTGCAAACGCACCCTCCGCTAGCGTCAGACGGGCCAGCCAATCTCATCCTCACCGCAACTGCGCGTGCAGCCCTTGCCGCAGGAGAGCTTCTGACTTGGATAGGCAATGAAGTGCTTTTTTCCAGAAACCGTCTTGCTTCCAAAATGAATACATGAACTAATTGTCCCGAGTCCCGGGATCTGGGACAGGTGGTTCGAGGTAGACATGAAAGGTCAAGACATAGGCGTACTCCTCAAATTAATTTGTCTGCAACGACACGAATTGCGCGGGAAGGCTATGGCTGCCTGGCCGCATGACTGGAAAGACTGGAAGAGCCTTGAAGAGGATCCTTTGGGAGCAACGGAAGAAGAGTTGGATCCGGATGTCGGAATCATCAGCCTTTCACGCTATACGGCCCGCTCGCTGGAGATGCAGACTGGCATCAGCAAGACTCAGATAAACCGCTCGCTCAAACACTGTATGGACATTGGTCTGGCCAGGAACGACCGCAAGCTAAATGTTCCCAGGGTCAATACTAAAGCGCTGCTGGAGTTCATCGTTTACGGTGTGAAATATGTTTTTCCTGTTCGACCCGGCGAACTGACTCGTGGCATTTCGACCAGCTTTGCCGCCCCTGTGCTGGCCAATCAGCTTCTCAGCGCTGGAGAGCACCCGCTGGTTTGGTCATACGCACGCGGCAACACCATGGGCATGAAGGTTGAACCGCTGTTCAAGACAGCGCCCGACGCGGCGAGAAGGGACCCGGAAATGTACGCGCTACTCGCCTTGGTCGACGCAGTACGCCTCGGCCAGCCACGCGAAAGCAATCTGGCAGCAAAAAACCTGCAAGAGCGCTTGGAGTTTCGATGACCGTATTCAATGTCCTGCGAGACATGCTTAAAGAGGTTGCCAAGGCCCTTGGGCCCGATATGTGCCAGCAGATGACCTTTGTTGGTGGTTGTACCACCGGTCTGCTGTTGACCGATGACTTCACCCGCGAGCAGGTCCGAAGTACGGAAGATGTCGATCTGATCGTGCATGTTATGGGGGCGATAGGCTTCGTCCGCCTACAAGAACAGCTTTCCCTGCGAGGCTTTCGGCTCAGCCCGAACGACGAGGGGGATGACCTACCGATCTGCGCTATGAAGCTGGGCGAGTTGCGCGTCGATTTCATGCCGGACGACGACACCCTCGGATTCAGCAATCGTTGGTACAAAGACGCCACGGCCACTGCAACGCCATACGAGCTGGATGCGGAAACCACCATCAACTGGTCAGCCCCGTCTACTTTGTAGCCACCAAACTGGAGGCTTGGAAAGGCCGTGGTCGTGGCGATGCGCTAACCAGCCGAGACATTGAGGACATTCTCCACTTGGTCGACGGGCGCTCCGAGTTGTTGGGCGAAATTCAGAGCGCCAAGGTTGAGGTCAACACTTACATAAGCCACGAAGTCGCCAAGCTGCTGGACGATAACAATTTCGAGTATGCGGTAAGCGCCCAATCTAGAGGCGATTCAGATCGAGAAAATTTGTTGTTCGAACGTCTGGAGTCACTGGCCGGAGTCCGTCCTTGACGCAAATTGACTGGAGCAGCCGCCAAGGATGGCGGACACAAAGCAACAATGATGCCGCCGCTGTCGGCCAAAAAGGTCACTTCCTGCTGGCAATGCTGGTGGATGCAGCCGAGAGAGGTGAGGGTCAGGCCCTGGCGCGACACTGGGCCCAAATCATTGTCAGAAACGCACTTGTCGCCAACGAGCCGCCGAGTACGGCCAGCCTGCTCAATGTGATGCGCGTCGAACAGCATAAGCTGCGCCATCAGCACCTGCATGCCGTCGCCAGCTACTGCTGCGCGCTTATCGACCTGCGGTTGCAGCACCTGTATCTCCTGCACGTGGGAGATTGCCGGGCCGGCATCCGCCAGAGCAGCGGTCATATCGATTGGCTGACCCGTCCGCATGATCTGAGCCAGCAGCCTATTTGGCCTTCCTCATACGCGGAGGCTTCGCAGTACCGCCATATGCTGACCCGCTCTTTGAATGCAAAGCGCTTCTACGTTCCGGAATGCCAGAATATCCCCTTTCCCGCGGATGCCAGTCTGGTCCTTTGCAGCGATGGTTACTGGTACGAACACCAACAATTGGGCGTTGCTCTACAAAAAGTAGAGGACGACACAAGTATCCTGGCTTTGCAGCCGAACAAACCTGCTCGCGCCCCAACGAACAGCGAAGGGCTTTTCATCATTTCGGTATGAGCGAATCGATTAACCCGACTTGATAGGCACCAGATAATCGCTTTTGGGCCGGTTTTGGCTTCTGGCAACGAGCAGCTTCTGGTCGTCCCCCCCCGAACCACCCCTCAACTCCCTTCACTGTTACAGCTGGCCGCGTGCTTGAGGTACGTCAGCGCTTTCCGCTCACCCATCGAATCAAGGTAGGTAATCTGCGCATTCACCAACCCGCAGGTCTGGCCACTGTCTTCGGTCAGCGAGATCACTTTGTCGATGTCCAGGTGCGTGCCGTAGGAATAGCTTTCGCCGGCCGCTTTGTCCTGGGCCAAGGCGGGTAACGCGCTGGCGCTCAGGGCAGTGATCAGGCAAGCGGTAGCGATGGTTTTCAGGTTCATGGTCGTTTCCCTTCAATGAGTTTGATGGCGCTCATTAAAAGCCCGTGAGGTATCTCGGCTGTGTCGCAAAACGCCGTGGTTGGATGCGTACGTATCTAAGGTGAATTGCGATACAGATCGATACAATCGCCACTGTTTTTGCTTGGCTCTGGCTTGATTCAGGGCTGGATAAGCTGAACGCACGGTGCGTCGCCAACCGGCAACACGGCATCGTCACACTGCGCAATCGATGCGCGCATTTCGGAGAGCAGGGCATGGAACATGTCGATCACGTATTGATCGTGGATGATGATCGGGAAATCAGGGAGCTGGTCGGCAATTACCTGATCAAGAATGGCCTGCGCACCACCGTGGTCGCCGATGGCCGCCAGATGCGGGCCTTTCTCGAAGCCAATCAGGTCGACCTGATCGTGCTCGACATCATGATGCCAGGGGATGACGGGCTGCTGCT
Organism: Pseudomonas sp. AGC41; assembly: GCF_057334555.1. NCBI lineage: Bacteria > Pseudomonadati > Pseudomonadota > Gammaproteobacteria > Pseudomonadales > Pseudomonadaceae > Pseudomonas > Pseudomonas sp. AGC41. The sequence continues at coordinate 36,348 of NZ_JBHFJB010000001.1, read as the reverse complement.
GTGCCGCGAATTGCGCGCCGGCAAGCATAAGGCGACGCCGGTGCTGATGCTGACGGCTCGCAGCGACGAGACCGACCGCATCATTGGCCTGGAAATGGGCGCCGATGACTATCTGGCGAAACCCTTCGCGGCCCGGGAGCTGCTGGCGCGCATCAACGCGGTGCTGCGGCGCACCCGCATGCTGCCGCCCAACTTTGTCGTGACCGAAAGCGGTCGGATGCTCAAGTTCGGCCGCTGGCGTCTCGACACCACTGCTCGCCATCTGCTCGATGAAGACGACACGCTGGTCTCGCTGAGCGGCGCCGAGTACCGGCTGCTGCGGGTATTTCTCGATCATCCTCAGCGGGTCCTGAGCCGCGACCAGTTGCTCAACCTGACGCAGGGCCGTGACGCGGACATCTTCGACCGCTCCATTGATCTGCTGGTCAGCCGCGTGCGCCAGCGCTTGCTGGATGACGCCCGCGAACCGCTCTACTTGAAGACGGTGCGCAACGAAGGCTACGTCTTTACCTTTGCGGTGGAAATGCTTGAGGAGCAGGCATGAAACTCGCGTTGCAATGGCCTCGCACGCTGGCCTCGCGGCTGTGGCTGGTGTTCCTTGTCGGCTTGATACTGGCCCAGGCCCTGACGTTCGCAGCCCAGTACTACGAACGCTACGAAAGCACCAAGACGGCCATGCTGGGCAATTTCGAGCACGATACGGCGACGTCCATCGCCATCCTCGACCGTCTGCCTGCCGCCGAGCGCCTGGAATGGACCAAGCGTCTGCAGCGGCGCAACTATGACTATTTGCTGCGGGAGCACGATCCCGGCATTCCGCTCACTTCCAACGATCTCGCGGCGACGGCGGCGCAATCGCTGCAAGTCTCGCTGGGCCGCAACTATGACCTGACCTTTGTCGAGATCCCGGGCCCACGCCAGCATTTCCAAGCCCAGGTGCGATTGGCGGACGGCAGCCCGGTGACCATCGATGTGCGTCCCTCGGTCCGGCCGTTGTCGCCCTGGTTGCCCTTTGTCCTGTTCGGTCAGTTGCTGTTGATGATCGGCTGCACCTGGCTGGCCGTGCGCATCGCCATACGCCCGCTCAGCCGCCTGGCCGAAGCGGTCGAGAACCTCGACCCGAATGCCCATCCCGTGCCGTTGGATGAAACCGGTCCACGGGAAGTGGCCAACGCCGCCCGCGCCTTTAACAGCATGCAGGCGCGCATTGCCGCCTACCTGAAAGAGCGCATGCAATTGCTTGCGGCGATTTCCCACGACTTGCAGACGCCCATCACGCGCATGAAGCTGCGCGCGGAGTTCATGGACGACTCGGTGGAGAAAGACAAACTGGGCAACGACCTGAACGAAATCGAGCACCTGGTGCGCGAGGGCGTCGCTTATGCGCGCAGTGTTCATGGGGCGACTGAGACCAGTTGCCGCATCAGCCTGGATTCGTTTCTCGACAGCCTGGTGTGCGACTACCAGGACACCGGCCGGGAGGTCAGCCTGCGCGGCCAGAACGGCGCGATCATCGAGACACGACCCCATGCGCTGCGGCGTATTCTGGTGAACCTGGTGGATAACGCGCTGAAGTACGCCGGCACCGCCGAGGTGGAAATCGGCGGCAATGGGAGCACCGGCGTTTCCATCAGTGTGCTTGATCGAGGGCCGGGCATTCCCGAGGAGATCCTGGCCGAGGTGGTCAAGCCGTTCTATCGGGTGGAAAGCTCCCGCAACCGCAGCTCTGGTGGCACCGGCCTGGGCCTTGCCATCGCTCAACAGTTGACCGTCGCGATTGGTGGCACGCTGAGCCTGCGCAACCGCGACGGCGGCGGTCTTTGCGTGACCCTCGACTTCGGCGTCGATCAGTAGGCCGCTACTGCTGGATCAGTGGCATGCATTTGTAAGCCACTGTATCCAGCGCATCTACAGACTCAAAAGAACGCATAACGGCCGGGTGTCGAACATTTCCGGTATACATGCCGCTGCAAGAATTCTCCCCATCAACTCGCCATCGGATCCCCCGAATGGCGAGCCCTGACCTAAGGAGATCTTGCGATGAATACCCAGTCCCAACGCGCTCAAGCAGCCAACCACGCCCAGGCCGGCAGCTATATCACCACCCAGGATGGCGTACAGCTCTATTACAAGGACTGGGGTCCGAAAGATGGGCCAGTTGTCACCTTCAGCCATGGCTGGCCGCTGAATTCGGACAGCTGGGAATCGCAGATGTTGTTCCTGGCCGACCAAGGCTATCGAGTAATCGCCCACGACCGCCGCGGCCATGGCCGTTCCAGCCAGCCGTGGGAAGGTAACGACATGGATCACTACGCCGATGACCTGGCCACTGTGATCAACACCCTGGACCTTAACGACGTGACCCTGGTGGGTTTCTCGACCGGTGGCGGCGAAATCACCCGCTACATCGGCCGCCACGGCACCGACCGGGTGAAGAAAGCCGCACTGATCAGCGCCGTTCCGCCGATGATGCTCCAGACCGAAGACTACCCAGGCGGCCTGCCGATCGAGGTGTTCGACGGCCTGCGCAAGGCCTCGCTGGACAACCGCTCGCAGCTGTACCGCGACATCGCGTCCGGCCCGTTCTTCGGCTTCAACCGCGACGGGGCGAACGTCTCCCAGGGGCTGATCGATTCGTTCTGGGCGCAGGGCATGCAAGCGGGCCACAAAAACACCTATGACTGCATCGCGGCGTTCTCGGCGACAGACTTCCGCGCCGACCTGGCCAGGTTCGACGTGCCGACACTGATCGTGCATGGCGACGACGACCAGATCGTTCCGATTGACGCTTCCGCCCATGCCGCCGCCGAGCTGGTGCAGAACGCCGAGTTGATCGTCTATCCGGGCGCCCCGCACGGCCTGACCGACACCCACAAGGACCGCCTCAACCAGGATCTGTTGGACTTCCTGGCCAAGTAAACCCATCGCTGCAGCGTCACCCCTCCAATCAATGAAAAAAGGAATGATCATGCTCACTATCAAATCGCTGTTGGCCGTCACCATCACCGCTGCGCTGGCACTGACCTCCGTTAATAGCGCAACCGCCGCGCAACCCGATGCCGCCAAGCCCACCATCGTGCTGGTGCATGGCGCCTTCGCCGAATCGTCCAGTTGGAATGGCGTTGCCGCCCAGTTGCTGACCCAGGGTTATCCGGTCGTTGCCGCGGCCAACCCGCTGCGCGGCGTGAAGCAGGATGCTGATTACGTCGCCGATATCGTCGAACAAACCGCCGGCCCGGTGATCCTGGTGGGTCACTCCTACGGCGGCGCCGTGATCACTAACGCCGTGCACGACAACCCCAAGGTCAAGGCGCTTGTCTACGTCGCGGCCTTCGCGCCGGAAAAAGGCGAAACCGCCATCGAGCTGTCCGGTCGCTACCCTGGCGGCACCCTTGGGCCAACCTTGGCGGCTCCGGTGCAGCTGGACGACGGCAATAAGGATCTCTACATCCAGCAGGACAAATTCGGCCAACAGTTTGCCGCCGACGTTCCAGCGGCGGAGTCCGCGCTGATGGCCGCCACACAACGGCCCATCAGCGAGGCGGCATTGAAGGAAGCGTCTGGCGAACCGGCCTGGAAAAAACTGCCGTCCTGGTTCATCTACGGCTCGGCGGACAAGAACATCCCCGAGGCCGCCCTGAAGTTCATGGCCGAACGCGCAGGTTCGAAAAAGACTGTCACCGTTCAAGGGGCTTCCCATGTGGTGATGACGTCCAATCCGGAGAAAGTCGCGGAGCTGATCATTGAAGCTGCGCAAGGCAGCTCCAAGGGCTGATCAGGTTAAGCGGGGCGATTGACCCTCACCCGTTGGCCTGCGAGAAGAACCAGAAACCCGGCGCAGGAGGCCGGGTTTTTTCGTTGGGGCATAAAGCGGTTCCACGTTATCAACTCAATCAGCTGCGCAATACCCTGCGCCACATGACGCCGCGACTCATCCAGATCAGCATCGCGCACTGGGCGGCGTTGGGCTCGGTATTCGGCTCGACACCCCCCCGTGGCGAGGGAGCTTGCTCCCGCTGGCCTGCGCAGCAGGCCCCTGCATTTCTCCAGGCAAACCGCAGTGTCCGGTTTTGCGACTGCTGCGCAGTCGAGCGGGAGCAAGCTCCCTCGCCACGGGGGGCCTGATCAAACGGCTTTCCCTATCCTTATGGCAACGTGCCCGTTGCTTGTAGATAATCCATCTGCGAATCATTAGCATTAGCGACATCGAATTCCAGTTTTCCCGCAGGTGCTCACTCCATGCCATTTCCATATCGCCTCACGCTGCTCGCCGCGTGCTGCTCAGTCAGCTTTCTCACCCAGGCCGCAGAACCTATTGAATTGGGAGTGACCGACGTTACTGCCGATGTGATCAAAGCCAATTCCAACACCCTACCAGCGCCCTACGCGGGCGGTCAGGTGGCGAGGGGAGGTCGGATGGGGGTGCTGGGCAATCAGGACATCATGGATGTCCCGTTCGTGATGACGAGCTACACCTCGCAGCTGATTGAAGATCAACAAGCTGAAGACGTGGGTGATGTGCTGCTCAATGATCCGTCGGTGCGTCAGTCCTATGGGTTCGGTAACCAATCCCAAGTGTTCGTGATTCGCGGCTTGCCGCTTAGCGGCGACGACATTTCCTACAACGGACTGTATGGCGTTTTACCGCGCCAGATTCTGTCGACGGATGCCATCGAGCGTGTCGAGGTGTTCAAAGGCCCCAACGCGTTTATCAACGGTGTCAGTCCGACGGGCTCGGGTCTTGGCGGCGGCGTCAACTTGCAGCCCAAACGCGCGGAGGATGTCCCGACTCGTCGTTATACCCAGGACATCAGCACCGATGGCCGCGTTGGCGAGCATTTGGATATCGGGCAGCGATTCGGCGAGGATAATCGCTTTGGCGCCAGGTTGAACCTGAGCCAGCGAGAAGGTGAAACTGCGATTGACGACCAGGATCAGCGCACCAAGTTGTTTGTTGCGGGCTTGGATTATCGAGGTGATGACTTCCGCGTTTCCACCGACTTCGGGTATCAGAAACAGCGTATCAATGGACTGCGCAATTCCGTGAACATCGGCAACGCCACCCGCATACCCACGGCTCCGCACGCTAGTCACAACTATGGACAGGACTGGACTTACTCCGAAACCGAAGACACCTTCGGCATGGTTCGTGGCGATTGGGATCTGAACGAAAACTGGACCGCCTACCTGGCTGGCGGTGTGAAGCACACCCGAGAAACCGGGGTGTACGCCACGCCAACGCTGGTCGGCAATAACGGAGTAGCGACGATCCGTGGCTCGGAAATTCCGCACAACGAAGACAATACATCGTTCAGTGGCGGGTTGAACGGGCGCTTTGACACGGGACCTGTTTCCCATCAGGTGGCGATCGGCGGCTCAACGATCTGGACCGAGCAGGAAAACGCCTACACGTTTTATCGTCCCGTTACCGGCAACAGCAATCTCTACGACACTCCGAAGCTTCCCAAACCGACGGCGGTGTCCAGCACCGGCGGTGAAATGGGTGATCCCGGGGTGACCGGCAAAACCCGCAACCGTAGCCTGGCGATTTCCGACACGTTGGGCTTGTTCGATGACAAGTTGCTGGTCACTTATGGTGTTCGTCGGCAGCAGTTGCGTGTCGAGAACTACAAGTACGAAGGCACCACTTTAAACGGTGTCGCCAATTCAGCAAACGATGGCAGTCGTAGTAATGCTCCCTACGACGAGGCCGTTACCACACCTGTCTACGGCATCGTCTACAAGCCTGTGGAAAGCGTGTCGCTCTACGCCAACCGAATCGAAGGCCTGGCAAAAGGGCCGGTGGCGTCCGGTACAGGTATCACCAACCTGGGCCAAGCCTTTCCCCCTGGCCGCACCAAACAGTTGGAAGCGGGCATCAAGTTGGACATGCAGACTTTCGGCGCCAACCTGGGGGTTTTCCGCATCGAGAAACCTTCCGATGGTTACGTCGACAACGCGCAGAACCTCTATGTGCGTGATGGTGAGCAGGTCAACAAGGGGCTGGAGATCAGCGTCTTCGGCGAGCCCGTCGAAGGTCTCCGGTTGATGGCCGGCGGGACCCGCATGACGTCCGAACTCAAGAAAACTGCGGGCGCTAGCAACGACGGCAATCACGCCATTGGCGTGCCGACGTTCCAGCTCAATGCCAGCGTGGATTGGGATGTTCCGGGTATCGAAGGCGCCGCTCTCAGCGCAAGGATGTTGCGCACCGGCGGGCAGTACGCGGATCAGGCCAACAACCTGAGCTTGCCCACCTGGAACCGTTTTGACGCTGGCGCACGTTACAAAATGAAATTCGTGGAGAAAGACCTGACGTTGCGCGTCAACGTGGAAAACATCACCGACAAGAACTACTGGGCTTCGGCAAACGGCGGCTACCTTTCGCAGGGTGATCCGCGGTTGGTGAAGTTTTCGGGGACTGTTGATTTCTGAGTATTCATCTGAGGAAGGCTTGGAATACCGAGACTGAAGAGGGGAACCTAACCCCCTGTGGGGGGGGGGGGGGGTGGGGGTGGCCTGCGCAGCAGGCCCCTGCATTATTTCAGGCAAACCGCATCGTCTGGTTTTGCGACTGCTGCGCAGTCGAGCGGGAGCAAGCTCCCTCGCCACGGGGGTTGCGTCATCGGCGAGCAGGAGCCCTCACCTTGGCCTTATTTACGCTTGAGCATCTCCGGCAACTGCGCCACCAACTTCTGATTATTCATCGGCGCCCGGATAAATCCGCGTTGGGTGCCGTCCGGGCCGATGACGGCGAGGTTGCCGCTGTGGTCGACGGTGTAATTGGGTTTGCTGGTGTCCGCCGGGATGAACGGGATGCTCACCGCATTGGCGAGTTTTTGCAGGTCTTGCACCGAGGCGGCGGTGAGGCCGATGAACTGCGGGTCGAAGTAACCCAGGTACTGCTTGAGCTGCTTGGGCGTGTCGCGGTTCGGGTCGACGCTTACCAGTACGATCTGCAACTTGGCCACGGCCTCGGGCGGCAGCTCGCTCTTGATCTGGCGCAGTTGGGCGAGGGTGGTCGGGCAGATGTCCGGGCAGAAGGTGTAGCCGAAGAACAGCAGGCTCCATTTGTCTTTCAGCTCGTTCATTGTCACTGGTTGGCCGTCCTGGTCGGTCATTTTCACGTCCGGCAGGGTGCGGCTTTGCGGCAGCAGGATGATGCCGGCGTCAATCAGTGCGGTCGGGTCGCCCTGGCCTTTGCCGGACAGCACTTTATTGATGGTCAGGCCGAGGATCAGGGCGATCACGGCCACGAGGATGAAGACGGTTTTCTGGGTTCGGGTCATAGGCTCAACAGTAAGTAGTGATCTACAAGCAGGGCGATGAACAGCAGGAACAAGTACCAGATAGAGTACTTGAACGTGTTGATCGCCGCGTGCGGCCGACTGCCACGGTACAGCACCACGGCCCATTGCAGGAACCTGGCGCCCAGTACAAGCGCGCACGCCAGGTACAGCAACCCGCTCATCTGGATCACGAACGGCATCAGGCTGACCGCCAGCAGCACCAAGGTGTACAGCAGGATATGGATCTTGGTGTAGTGCTCGCCGTGGGTCACCGGCAGCATCGGGATGTCAGCCTTGGCGTACTCCTCCTTGCGATGGATCGCCAAGGCCCAGAAATGGGGTGGGGTCCAGGCGAAGATGATCAATACCAGCAGCAACGGTTCGGCGCTGACGTGACCGGTGGCTGCGACCCAGCCCAGCAACGGTGGCGCTGCGCCGGCGAGGCCGCCGATGACGATGTTCTGTGGCGTGGCGCGCTTGAGAAAGCCGGTGTAGATCACCGCGTAGCCGAGCAGCGAGGCCAGGGTCAGCCAGGCGGTCAGCGGGTTGGTGAAGACCAGCAGCATCGCCTGGCCGGCCACCGCCAGTGCCAGGGCGAACGTCAGCGCGGCGGCCGGCGAGACCCGGCCCTCGGCCAATGGCCGCTTATGGGTGCGCGCCATCACCGCGTCGATGCGCCGATCCACCACATGGTTGACCGCCGCCGCGCCACCGGCGCACAGCGCAATCCCCAGGTTGCCGAATATCAGCACCGTCCAAGGCACGCCGGCGCGGGTCGCGAGGAACATGCCGACCAGCGAGGTGATCAGCATCAATACCACCACCTTGGGCTTGGTCAGCTCCAGGTAGTCGCGCCAGATCGCCTGGCTGTGGCGTGTACCGGTCAAGGTTGCCATGGCATCTCTCCTTTGATCGTGATGGGGCCGACGCCGTGTTCAGGCGGATTGAAGCGCCAGCGCAGCGGGACCTGATGCCGTACCCGGACCAGGCTGGTCCGGGCGTGATAGTTGACCAGCACCAGGCTCAGCAACAGCGCGGCGCCCCCAGCGTTGTGGGCCACCGCCACCGGCAGCGGCAGATGAAACACGACGTTGCTTATACCGAGGGTAATTTGCGCTGCGAGTGCCGTGAGGACCAGGCCCGCCAGTCGGGTCATGCCCACCGTCTTGAGCTGCCAGGCCAGCCCCAGCAGTACCACGGTCACCAGCAACGCGCCGATGCGATGGGTTACATGGATGGCGGTACGAGCGTCGCTGTCGAGTTGCCCGCCCAGGTAGTTCGGGCCGATGTGCTGGGTCAGGTGGAAGCCATTGGCGAAATCGGCGGGCGGCATCCATTGGCCATGGCAGGTAGGAAAGTCGATACAGGCCACCGCGGCGTAGTTGGAACTGACCCAGCCGCCCAGGGCGATCTGGCCGATCACCAGCAGCAGCCCGGCGGTCGCCCAATGTTGCAAGCGCTTGGGCACGGTCAGCGCCGGCAACACGCCGGACAATCTCAGCGTGAGCAAAAACAGCAGGCTCAACGTCGCGAACCCGCCGAGCAGATGCCCGGTGACCACTTGCGGCCAGAGCTTCAAGGTCACGGTCCACATGCCGAACGCCGCCTGGGCGGACACCACGGCCAGCAGAAACAGCGGCAATTTCAAAGGTTGGCCAGGGTGCCGGCGGTTCGTCCAGGCGCGGGCGGCCAGCGCGGCAATCATCAGTGCCAACGCACCGGCGAAATAGCGATGGACCATTTCGTTCCAGCCTTTATGGGCTTCCACCGGGGTGTCGGGAAAATGCAACTCGGCATGGGCCAGTTGGACTTCGCCCTTGGGCACGCTGATGAAACCGTAGCAACCGGGCCAATCGGGGCAACCGAGGCCGGCGTGGGTCAGGCGGGTGTAGGCGCCCAACAGTACGACAATCAATGCCAGCAACGTGGCAAACAGCGCGAGGCGAAATCCAGGCTTGGCCATGTCGATGCCCTTATCCGATGTTGGACAATTTCAGCAGATGGCGCAGGTCATTGAGCAGGTCCTTGCCCTTGACCCGAGCGTCGTAGCGCAGCACCAGATTGCTGTGGGGGTCGATGATCCACAGCTGGGCGCCGCCAGAGCCCTGGGCGCCTTTCTGATAGGCCGGCAGGTCCAGCGGGTAACGTTGCAATTGCGGATACTCGCGCTGTAGCTGGGCGTCGTATTCCGCCTCCAGCGGTTGCGCTATCGCCAGGGCGTGGCTGGCGCGGCCGGCCTCGCGACCCAGGCCGATCTGCACCTGCCGGGCCAGGTACACCAGTTGTCGGCAATCCACCGAACACTCCTGTGGCGCCGTTACCAGGATCTGCCAGCGCTGCTCGTCGGCCTGCACGCCGATGTCCGCGCGGGACTGGCCGTTGCCGATCAACTCGCCGTGATAGCTGCGGCTGTCCGGGACCCAGAACTGGAACTTGTACATGCCGGTGGCGAGGATCATTGGGCCGACCACGCCCAGCACAATCAGCAGCAATTGCAAGCGCCCCTTGCGCCGGCGGCGTGCGTCGGGCACGTCAGACGTGTTGGTTGGATTCATGGTGCTTCCCATGGTGTCTCCCTGCGTTGTGCCATCCGAGATAAAGGAAAAGGCCGAACAGCGCCGCCGCCATGGCGAACCACTGCACGGCATAACCGAGGTGTTTTTCCGGACCCATGGCCACCACCGGCCAATCGGTCCGGTAGGCGCCAGGGCCGCTTTGTTGTCTCAATTCGTAAGCAAAGCCGCCGCGGCCCAGTTCGGCCCAGAGCTTCTGCGGTTCGATAGCGGTGACCAGCCGCGGCCACGGTGCGCTGGCCGGGTCGGCGTGCAGCTGGAACGTGGCGCCGGGCGCGACGTAGACCCAGGCTTGCAGGTCGATGGGTTGCTCCGGCGTGCTGAAGACTGGCGGAGTACGGCGATCAGGCCAGGGCAGCCAGCCGCGATTGACCAGCAACCACAGCCCGCTGGCATGGTCGAGGAACGGTTGCAGCAGTTCGACGCCGACCTTGCCGTCGTGCTGGCGGTTATCCAGCAACAGGCTGTGTTCGGCGTCGAACTGGCCGTGCAGGCTGACGAGACGAAAGGCCGGATCCGCTGTTTGCGAAAGCTCCACGCTGTCCATCGGCTTGGCCACGCGGCGCTCGGCGTGGGTGTCCATGAGCAGGCGTTTCTGCTCGCCCCGGCTCAATTGCCAGAACCCCAGGCACACCATCACCGGCACCAGCACGGCCACCACCAATGACGGCACGAGGCCCGGCCGGAAGCCTTTCACGGCGCCGCCCGAAAGCTGTAGAACGGGATAGCTATACTCACGTGCATCGCGTTCCCCCGGAGTGTTCCCAATGCTCAAAGCAGCCATCGTCCTGATGCTGATCGCCACGATTGCCAGCCTGTTCAGCGGCTTGTTTTTTCTGGTCAAGGACGACAGCAATTCCAATCGCCTGGTCATCGCCCTGGCGATTCGCGTCAGCCTGGCCGTCGTCACCGTCGGCTTGATCGCCTGGGGCTTTTTCAGCGGCCAGTTGGTGTCGCAGGCTCCTTGGTAAAGAGCCGCCCTGGTAGCGGTTGCCTCAGAGTATGTAGACGAAGAAGAACAAGCCGATCCACACCACGTCGACGAAGTGCCAATACCAGCTCGCGGCCTCGAAGCCGAACTGATGCTCGTTGTCGAAATGCCCGCGCATGATGCGCATCAGCATCACGAACAGGATGATCGTGCCGATGGTGACGTGGGCGCCGTGGAAGCCGGTGAGCATGAAGAACGTCGCGCCGTAGATCCCCGAACCCAGGGTCAGGCCCAGTTCCTTGTAGGCGTGGATGTATTCCTCGGCCTGGAAACCCAGGAAGGCGCAACCCAGCAGCACGGTGATCGCCAGCCAGATTTTCAGCGCGCCGCGATGCCCTTTCTTCAGGGCATGGTGGGCGATGGTGACGGTGACGCTGGAACTGACCAGCAAGATGGTGTTGAGCAGCGGCAAGCCCCACGGGCTGATGACGTCCTTGGGCGCCGGAAACAGTTTCGGATCGGGGTTGTTCAGCAACGGCCAGACGTATTCGAAGTTCGGCCAGAGCATTTCCGACAGGCCCTTGCTACCTTCGCCGGCCAGGCCGGGCGCCGACACCACGCGCACGTAGAACAGCGCGCCGAAGAAGGCGACGAAGAACATCACCTCGGAAAAAATGAACCAGCTCATGCCCCAGCGGAACGAGCGATCGAGCTGTGCACTGTACAGCCCGGCGCGGCTTTCCTTGATGACCGCGCCAAACCAGCCGAACAGCATGTAGGCCAGCAGCAGGCCGCCGACGAAAAAGATCAGCGGGCCATGGGAGTCCGGACGCGCCGCTTTCAGGTCGTTGAACCAGGTCGCCAGGCCATACACCGTGACGAACATCCCGACCGTGGCGATGATCGGCCATTTGCTCTGGGCCGGAACGTAATAGTGCTCATGAGTTGCCATTTATTGTTCTCCTTATCGGGCACGCTATCGGTCAGTGTTTACAGCCACCGGTGGATGACGAGCGGTGATATCGAACAGCGTGTAGGACAGCGTCAGGTGCTTCACTTCCTTGGGCATGTCCCGGTCGACGATGAAGCGCATGGGCATTTCGATGCGTTCGCCGGGTTGCAGCACTTGCTGGGTAAAACAGAAACATTCGGTCTTGTGGAAATATGCAGCGGCGTTGCTCGGCGAAATGCTCGGCACCGCTTGGGCGCTCATCGGTCGATCGGTAGGGTTATGGGCGATGAACACCATCTCGTTGACCGCCCCCGGCTTGACCACCAATTGATCGCCCTTGGGGTAGAAATCCCAGACCATGTCCACCGAGTTGGTCGACAAGAACTGCACCCGGACCTGCCGCGACTCATCAACGGTTTGCTCACCCGTGTACTGCCCGCCGGTCTTGCCGTTGATGCCGAACGCCTTGCACATCACGTCGTAGATCGGCACCAGGGCAAACCCGAAGGCAAACATGGCCACCACCACCAGCAACAGGCGGGTGACCAGTTTTTTCAGCGAGATCGAGTCAGCCATGGCTCCCACTCCCTACCAGGAACCCTGTGGGAGCGAGCCTGCTC
>NZ_JBHFJB010000001.1:1208-23897 GCF_057334555.1 Pseudomonas sp. AGC41 | reverse complement strand
CCTCCCACAGAAGCTGGCGTGTTCATTTCACTTCCGGCGGCGTGGTGAAGGTGTGATACGGCGCCGGTGACGGCACGCTCCATTCCAGCCCTTCGGCACCATCCCATGGTTTGGCCGGTGCCGGCTCACCGCCACGGATGGTCTTGATCACGATGAACAGGAAGAAGATCTGTGTGGTGCCGAACATGAACGCGCCGATGGACGAGACCATGTTGAAATCGGCGAACTGCAGGTTGTAGTCGGGAATCCGCCGAGGCATGCCCGCCAGGCCGACGAAGTGCATCGGGAAGAACGCCATGTTCATGCCGATGAACGAGAGCCAGAAATGCAGCTTGCCGAGGGTTTCGTCGTACATGTGGCCGGTCCATTTCGGCAGCCAGTAGTAGGCCGAGGCGAAAATCCCGAAGATCGCACCCGGCACCAGCACGTAGTGGAAATGGGCGACCACGAAGTAGGTGTCCTGGTACTGGAAGTCCGCCGGCGCGATGGCCAGCATCAGCCCGGAGAAACCACCGATGGAAAACAGGATCACGAACGCCACGGCAAACAGCATCGGTGTCTCGAAGGTCAGTGAGCCTTGCCACATGGTGCTCGCCCAGTTGAACACCTTCACCCCGGTGGGCACGGCGATCAGCAGGGTGGCGTACATGAAGAACAGCTCGCCTACCAGCGGAATGCCGACCACGAACATGTGGTGCGCCCAGACGATGAACGAGAGGAAGGCAATCGCCGCCGTGGCGTAGACCATGGAGGTGTAGCCGAACAGCGGCTTGCGCGAGAACGCCGGGATGATCGAGCTGACGGCACCGAAGGCCGGCAGGATCATGATGTACACCTCGGGGTGGCCGAAGAACCAGAACACATGCTGGAACAGCACCGGGTCACCGCCACCGGCGGCGTTGAAGAAGCTGGTGCCGAAGTGGATGTCCATCAGCATCATCGTCACGCAGCCGGCCAGCACCGGCATTACCGCGATCAGCAGGAAGGCGGTGATCAGCCAGGTCCAGACGAACAGCGGCATCTTCATCAGTGTCATGCCGGGGGCGCGCAGGTTGAGGATGGTGGCGACCACGTTGATCGCGCCCATGATCGAGCTGATGCCCATCAGGTGGATGGCAAAGATGAAGAACGTCACGCTTTCCGGCGCATAGGTGGTGGACAGCGGCGCGTAGAAGGTCCAGCCGAAGTTAGGCCCGCCGCCCGGTGTGAACAGGGTGGAAACCAGCATCAGGAACGCCGCCGGCAGCAGCCAGAAACTGAAGTTGTTCATCCGCGGCAGGGCCATGTCCGGCGCGCCGATCATCAGCGGGACCATCCAGTTGGCGAGGCCGACGAAGGCCGGCATTACCGCGCCAAAAACCATCACCAGGCCATGCATGGTGGTCATCTGGTTGAAGAATTCCGGCTGGACGATCTGCAGGCCGGGCTGGAACAGCTCGGCGCGGATCACCATGGCGAACGAGCCGCCCAGCAGGAACATGGAGAACGCGAACCACAGGTACAGCGTGCCGATGTCCTTGTGGTTGGTGGTCAGTACCCAGCGCATCAGGCCCTTGGCGGGGCCGTGGGCGTGGTCGGCGCCGGCATGACCGTGGTCATCGATCACAGCACTCATGTCCTGTCTCCTTCGAACGAATGGGCTGGTCGGCGCGGGGCAACGAGCCCCGACCGGTTGCGGGAACAGACGTCAGGGCGGCTCATTGGCTTTCCGCCTGTTTGAGTTCCAGCACTTCTTTAGGCGTAACCATGTCGCCCTTGTTGTTGCCCCAGGCGTTACGCTCATAGGTCACGACCGCGGCAATATCGACTTCCGACAACTGTTTGCCGAACGCGGCCATGGAGGTGCCGGGCTTGCCGTGGAAGACGATGTTCAAGTGATCCTTGATCGGCCCCGTGGCGATTTTCGAGCCCTTGAGCGCTGGGAACATCGGCGGCAAGCCCTGGCCTTCGGCCTGGTGACAGGCCACGCAAGTGGTGTGGTAGACCTTGTCGCCACGCTCCTTGAGTTCTTCCAGGGTCCATTCCTTGCTGGTCAGCTCTTTGAGCTGCGCGGCTTCGGCCTTGCGTTCGCCCAGCCATTTTTCGTAGTCGGGCTTGCTCTTGACCTCCACCACGATCGGCATGAAACCATGGTCCTTGCCGCACAGCTCGGCGCACTGGCCGCGATAAATGCCGGGCTTGTCGACGCGGGTCCAGGCTTCGTTGACGAACCCCGGAATGGCGTCGCGCTTGACGGCGAAGGCCGGCACCCACCACGAGTGGATCACGTCGGCGGAGGTCACCAGGAAGCGCACCTTGGCATCGACCGGCAGCACCAGCGGCTTGTCGACTTCCAGCAGGTAGTGCTCGCCCTTGGCGCTCTGGTTATGGATCTGTTCGGCAGGCGTGGCCAGGTTGCTGAAGAACTCGACGTCCTGGCCCAGGTATTTGTAGTGCCACTTCCATTGGTAGCCGGTGACCTGGATGTCGATTTCCGACTCGCTGGAGTCGTACATCTTGATCAGGGTGGCGGTGGCGGGAACCGCCATGGCCACCAGGATCAGCAAGGGCACGATGGTCCAGAGGATTTCCACGCGAGTGTTTTCGTGGAAGTGGGCGGCGTTCTGGCCGGTCGAGCGGCGGTGCATCATCATCGACCAGAACATGGCGCCGAAGACGATGATGCCGATGACCACACAGATCCAGAAGATGGTCATGTGCAGGTCGAACACTGCGTTGCTGATCTGTGTCGCTCCAGGCGCCATATTCACAGTCCAGGCCGCTTGCGCCTGGCTGAAAATCGACCACAACAGGAGGCCCATCCATACGTGTGGATGTCGCGTCATTGCGGGTTCCCCTTATCGTTCTTGTTATCCCGTAGGCGTAACGCCTGCGGCAAGGGATCGGCATTCCAGACTGCTTACTTGACTCGCCGCGCCTTGCTGCACATGCAATCGGGTGTCATCGGCTAACTCCATTCCAAACCGAGTATAGACAGCACCCGCAACCTCGCAACGCGACGGCGTAAATCGTTTGAAACAGCTGGGACTTGCGCCAGAGCCCACGAATGGAGAAGGATGCGCAGCAGAGTGATGGCAAACCGATATAACGGCGACGTATCAAGGATGAAAAACTTATGCAAAATAGGTCTTAGGAGTTTTTATGCGCCAGCTAAGTTATGTCATTCCTATTTCATTGCCTGTTGTTTCCTGGAGTTGTCATGAACACCGCCGCATTGCGCGAGCAGATCCAAAAAGCCCAACGACACGAGGCCGAGACCGGCCTGTTGAGTCGTCAGTTGACGTCCCAGTTACCGACGCTGCACCCCGCCATTCAGCTCCCGGACGCGAACGCCAACGACGTTCTAGCGCGGTTTGTCGCGGCCTATATCAACGAAGTGCCTGACCTGCTGGATGCCGCCAATGACGTCGCCAGGGAGGCGGGTATCGAGTCGCAGATCAAGCCCGTACTGAAAATTGCCGAGCAGTATTTTCTCCAGCCGCCGACGATCATGGCCGGGCATGTCGGGCTCAATAGCCTGCTCGACGAAGCCTACCTGGCGCACCGCTTTGTCGAGGAGGTCAACGACTTGTATATCAAGCATTTCGGCCAGCCGCTGATCCCCCTGGACATGACGGTTGCCAATCTGATTGCCCATCAGCTGATCGGTGAGGAATTTGCCAACCAGCTCGATGAAGTGGTGCATCACACGTTCGATGAGATGCTCAACGATGAGACGTTTGCACTGGAGTCGGTGGAGACCTACCGCGAGAAACTCAGCAGCCCGGAAACCGGCGCGGCCTGGAAGCGCTGGCCCTGCATGTCCCGCCGCCTGGGTGTCGGGCTGGAGCTGGATCAGCCAGCTGCTTGATCCTTCAGGAAAAAACCCAAAACCCTTGTGGGAGCGAGCCCGCTCGCGAAGCGCTTGATCATTCAACATTTATGTCGACTGAAACACCGCTTTCGCGAGCAGGCTCGCTCCCACATGGGCCTGTGTATTGCTCATCAAGAGCCCTGCCGAAACACGGTCAGCCGGCAGTTGCGCCAACCCCCACGGTCGTCCGCAACCGCCCTTCCAGCCGGCGCTTGAGCCCGCGCGATTCGATCAACAACTTCGAACCCTTGCTGGCATTCGCCCGGCTCCATTCTTCGAGCAGTTCCAGGCAGGAATGGTCGATGTAGCTCAGGTTGTTGAGCGGTACATGCACCGTCGCGCCTTCGGGAATGGTGTTCAGCACCTGGGTCAGGGCTGGAACCTTGAGGAAGGTCGCCGCACCCACCAACCGCAGTTCCATCTCCCCGTCCTGGGGCAGGTCGATCAGGCTGATCTTCAGGCGCGAGGCTTTCCACGCCAGCTTCACCAGGGTCAGGCCGAAACCGATCAGCACGCCGGTCAGCAGGTCGGTGAAGATGATCGCCAGCGCCGTCGCGGCGTAGGTGAACATCGGCATCCGGCCATAACGGCCCAGGCCACGGAAGGCCTTGATATCCACCAGTTTGAAACCGGTGTAGACCAGCACACCCGCCAGGCTCGCTACCGGGATGCTTTGCAGCACGCTGGACAGCAGCAGCACGAAGAGCAGCAACCACAAACCGTGGAAGATCGTCGACATCCGTGTGGTCGCCCCGGCCTGAACGTTCGCCGAACTGCGCACGATCACGCCGGTCATCGGCAAGGCGCCGAGTAGGCCACAGAGCATGTTGCCGATACCTTGGGCGGACAGTTCACGATCGAAATCCGCCCGCTCGCCGCTGTGCATGCGGTCGACGGCAGCCGCCGAGAGCAAGGTCTCCGCACTGGCGATGAACGCGACCGCGAACGCAGCGATCAGCACGGAGGGGTCGGCCAGGTTCAGCAAGTCCGCCGGGCGCAGCCAGTCGATAGCTTCGGCCATGTTTTCCGGGACCTCCACGCGCTTGACCTGCAACGCCAGCAGCAGGCTGGCAACCGTTGCCAGGCCCACGCCGAGCAGGGCGCCAGGAACGAAGCGCAGGCTATGGGGGCGAAACTTTTCCCACAGCCACATCACCGCGATCGTCGACAGGCCGAGCAAGCCGGCCTGCCAGCCAAACGAGGGTAAAGCCTGGGCCACTGCTGCCGGGAACGCTGCCAGGTTATCCAGCCCCGAAGGCTTGGGCGCCGCGTCGAGCATCACATGGACCTGGGACAAGATGATCAGCACGCCAATACCGGCCAGCATGCCGTACACCACCGCGGGCGCGGTGACCCGGAACCAGCAACCGAGGCGAAAACGCCCGGCTAACAACTGCAGGAGACCTGCCAGCAAAAGGATCGGCCCGAGCATTGCTACGCCATGCTGGCGCACCAGTTCGAAGACCAGCACCGCCAACCCGGCCGCCGGGCCGCTGACTTGCAGCTTGGAGCCGGCCAGGAAACCCACGATCAAACCGCCGACGATACCGGTGATCAGCCCCTTCGCTGGTGGCAGGCCCGAGGCAATGGCAATGCCCATGCACAAGGGCAGCGCCACCAGAAACACAACCACCGAAGCCAGGAGCTCCCGTGGCAGAACAGCTTTTAATTGAGCAGCGCGCATGGCGACTCTCCCGAAATTTTCTTCAGGCATGGCGAGGCCCGCCCGCGCGAATGGCGGGAGGCTCGACCACACAAGGATGTTTAGGAGCGGTTAGAAGCGCGCTTTGGGCGTCGCCACCGGTATCGGATGGCTGCCGTCGAGCGGCAGGAAACAGCCCCGGTCCGCATCAAAGGCTTTGATCTCGCTGGTCTCGATGTTGTACACCCAGCCATGGATGAACAACTGGCCGCTGGCCATGCGAGAGGCCACCGAAGGGTGCGTTCGCAAATGCTGCAACTGGGCGATCACGTTCTCTTCGGTGAGGACGGGCATCGTCTGCTTTTCGTCACCGCACGGGCAGTTGTCGTGGACCATGGTCTTGGCGACTTCGGCGTGGCGCAGCCAGGCCTTGACCGTCGGCATTTTTTCCAGGGTGTCGGGGTTGAGCACCGCGCGCATGGCGCCGCAATCGGAATGGCCGCACACGATAATGTGTTGCACACCCAGGGCCAGCACGGCGTATTCAATGGCGGTGGAAACGCCGCCGTTCATTTGTCCGTACGGTGGAACGACGTTGCCGACGTTACGGGTCACGAACAAGTCGCCTGGGGAGCTATGGGTGATCAGCTCGGGCACGATGCGCGAATCGGCGCAGGTGATGAACATCGCCCGGGGTTTCTGGGCGGTGGCGAGTTTCTTGAAGAGTTCTTCCTGCTGGGGAAAGATCTCGTGATGGAAATGCAAAAAGCCGTCAACAATGTGCTGCAGCGCTGCATCGGCGGTTTCCGCCTCGGGTTGGGCTGAAGCCGACGCAGCCAACGGCTGTTTGTCCTTGTCACTCATGATTCATCCTCTTTAAGACGCCAGTGGCTGGTTAAAAAACATCCAGGTCGACGTGTTCGACCCATCAGTCACTCGATGAACAAGGTAGCGGCCGAAACTTAACTCAAACTGAATCGAAGGCTCTAGGACAACGATTCCAGCGGTGGCGAAACACTGGCGCTGTTCATGTCCAGTGCCCGCTACCAAGCCAACTTTAATCAAATCAACGACATCTGTCGGCCCGGCGGACAGAAGGCATCGCAGTCAAGATTGTAACCATCGCGTCGGTTCAGGCCCAAACGTTTGAGGGTCTTGGCGAAGCGCTGGGCCAGCAGGTCGGCGAACGGGCCTTCGCCGCGCATCCGCACGCCAAACCGGCTGTCGTAAAGTTCGCCGCCACGGCTCTGGCGCACCAGGCTCAGCACATGGGCGGCGCGCTGCGGATAGTGCGCCTGCAACCACTCCTCGAACAGCGGCGCCACTTCCAGCGGTAGGCGCAACATGACGTAGGCGGCATTCTGCGCACCGGCAGCGTGGGCTTCGGCCAGCAGGCTTTCAATCTCGCTGTCGTTGATCATCGGGATCATTGGCGCGCACAGCACGCCAACGTTGATGCCCGCTTCGCGCATGACCTTTATCGCCCGCAATCGGGCCTTCGGCGCCGCCGCGCGGGGTTCGAGGATGCGCTTGAGTTCGTCGTCCAGCGTGGTGAGGCTGATCATCACATGTACCAGGCGTTGCTCCGCCAGTTCGGTCAGCAGATCGAGGTCGCGGAGGATCAATGAACCCTTGGTGACGATTGTCACCGGGTGCCGATAGCGCAGCAGCACTTCGAGAATCCGCCGGGTGATGCGCTGCTCGCGTTCGATCGGCTGGTAGGGATCGGTATTGGAACCCAGGGCAATCGGCGCGCATTGATAGCCACGCCTCGACAGCTGCTCCTCCAGCACATCGGCGGCGTTGGTCTTGGCGATCAGCTTGGTTTCGAAATCCAGCCCTGGCGACATGTCCCAGTAGGCATGGCTGGGCCG
Source organism: Pseudomonas sp. AGC41 (assembly GCF_057334555.1). Taxonomy (NCBI): domain Bacteria; kingdom Pseudomonadati; phylum Pseudomonadota; class Gammaproteobacteria; order Pseudomonadales; family Pseudomonadaceae; genus Pseudomonas; species Pseudomonas sp. AGC41. Next base: position 16,528 of record NZ_JBHFJB010000001.1, on the reverse strand, counting down.
CGCATAGCAGTAAATGCAGCCGTGTTCGCAGCCGCGGTAGGGATTGATCGAGCGATCGAAAGGGATATCCGTGGAAGTGTTGCGAGTGATGATGGTCTTGGCCGTTTCGATGCGCACCTCGGTGCCTTGGGTCGGCGGCACTTCCTGGTACCAGCCATCGTCCTCGGCCACCGAACGGCTCGGTGCGAAGCGGTTGTGCGGGTTGGTGGCGGTGCTGCGGCCACGGGGCGGAAGTGAGACGGACATGGCGATACTCCGGAAGCTGTATGTGCATACAGTATTCGCTGTCGTCAGTTGAGACCAGTGCCGTTGGGCAGCTGAAGAAAAAACCAGGGCATGGTTCACGGCGCTTTGACGTCCTGCTCACAGGCTTTTAACCGAGGCCAACCGAAACTGCTGTCCTTCAAGTCCTCGCCCGGCGGTTGCTCCTCATGCTCAAGCTCTGTTTGCGTTCCCTGCTCTGCCTGGTCTTGCTCGCCGCGCTGGTCGACTCCGCCGCCCAGGCCGCCACTGGCGCCGAGGTCAGGCCCGCAGAATGGGCGCAGCCGGTGGAAAAGCGCTACAACCTCTACCAGATGTCGCCAACGCTTTATCGCAGTTCCTTGCCGGACGGCGGCGCCTTGCCCCTGCTGGCGAAACTCGATATCGGCACGGTCATCACCTTTCTGCCTGTCTCGGACGCGAACTGGTTGGCCGCGCCTGACATCAAGCAGGTGCAGTTGCCCTATCGCACCAATCACGTCGACGACAGTGATGTTCTCAAGGGCCTGCGCGCCATCCAGGACGGTCAGGCCAAGGGCCCGGTGCTCATGCATTGCAAACACGGCTCGGACCGCACCGGTTTGATGGCCGCCATGTACCGGGTAGTCGTGCAGGGCTGGAGCAAGGAAGACGCCCTGGAGGAGATGACCGAAGGTGGTTTCGGCGACAGCCACCACTTCAAGGACGGGGTTCGCTACATGATGCAGACCGATGTCGAGAAGCTCCGTGTTGCCTTGAGAGACGGCGATTGCAGCACCAGCGTGTTTGCGCTGTGCTCGTTGAAAGGCTGGGTCAACTCAACGACCACGGCGCGTCATCTCGATCATCTGACGTCGATGCCCTCTCGATGATCGGTAGCGCTGAGGAAAGCGGCTATGGATTCGGACAGAGGCCGGGAATCGACCGGGCCGAGTATGTTTTCGCGAAGCGCCCGCCCCGTTGTCGTGTTGAACAATCCGTCGCGTTTGAACCTTTCGAACACGGTTTGCGCCAGGGCCTTGGACCATGGATAGGCATACATCCTCGCGCCGTAGCCGGTCACCATATAATCCAACCCGTTGGCCAGGCGGGCATTGGCGGTTGCTGGCAAATGGCTGAACAGATGACTGACCTGCTGGGATACCTGCTCGATGGTGCGTCCGTCAGCGTGGGTACGGTGCAGCTCGAAGTCCAAAAATGCGTTGCGCAACAGGAGGGCAGGTTCCCAACTGGTCTGGGTCGTGACGAGCGTTATCAACTGGTCGGCCATTGCGTCAGGCAATGTCGCCCCGGTTTGATAATGGGCCGATATACGCAGCAGAGATTCCTTCGAAAAGCACCATTGCTCGAACAGACATCCAGCGAATTCGACCGTATCGCGGGATACGGTCATGATGCCCGAGATGTCGCGATAGGCTGCCTGACTCAAGACATGTTGCAAGCAATGGCCGAACTCATGGAACAGGATGCGCAGGTGCTGGTGGTCAAGCAGCGACTGGGCTGCTTCTGTCCCTCGTGGCAGCCAGCCATGCAGGACGGCGATCGGGCGCCTCAGCTGACCTTGCGCGGTGATCTGGCGGTTGCGAATGGTGGTGGTATAAGGGAAACCCGCCCGATTCTCGACCTCGAACGGATCGAAGTAGATATATCCAATGCTCGCATTGCCCTCAATGACTTCATAAAGACGTACGTCGGGATCCCAGGTACTGACATCCTGGCGTTCGACGAAATCCACGGCGAACAGATTCGTCGCGATGGTCAACAGGCGGGCAAAGACCTGATCCAATGGAAACCACGCACTGAGTGCCTGCTGCGAGATGCCTGCCGCCTGCTGACTGAGCTTTTGCGCGAGGTACGGGTAATCCCAAGGTTCGGGCGGGCTGATACTTTGCTCCGTGGCGAAAGCCTTGAGCTGTTCGGCATCTCGGACAAGACTGCTCTGCTGTGACTGGAGTTGGTTGTGCAGGAATGCAAGGACCTGTTCGGTGGACTCGGCCTGCTCCGACGCGATCGCCCATTGAGCGAAATCGGTATAGCCCAACAAATTGGCATACGCGTGCCGGTCGTCCAGCAGCTGCTTGAGGACATTGCCATTATCGAATTGACCGGCGTGCGGTCCTTGATCGGAAGCACGCGTGCTGTAGGCCTCGTGAATCCGCTGGCGTAACGAGCGATTGTCGGCATAGCGGGTGACGATGCGATGCGACTCTTCATTGAGGGTCAGCAGCCATCCCGTGCGCCCGGTGTTGCGGGCCAGGTGAGCCATGTGCTGTTTGAATGCCACCGGCAAGCCGCTGAGCTGGGCCTCATCGTCAATGAGGATGTCCCAGGCGTTATTGGCCTTCCCCAGCTGGTCCAGAAACAGATTTTCGGCGTTTTGAATACGAACCTGCAGCAGGCTCAGTTCGCCCTCTGCGTTGACCGGCGCGTTTTCACGAAACTGCCGCAGGGCTTTTTCCAGGACTCTTTTGCGTGCCGGTTCGAAACCCCTGGCCATCTCGCTGTCCGCCAGGCGCGCATAGAGCTGAAACAGCTCGGTGTTTTGGTGCAGCCCGACCTGAAAGTCACGCAGCCGCGCATCGCAGTCGAGCGAGGCCTGCTTCCAGCCTTCGCCTGTCCGGGTCGAGGTCAGGCGATCTAGCAGGTAGCCGAAACCCTCCAGCCGAGTGTGAATTTCATCCATCGCCAGGACCAGGTCGTCCCATGTCGGGAAGGTTGTCTGGCTGATGATGATTTCGGCGACCTTGGCGCGGCTTTCGGCGATTATCTGGTCGAGGGCAGGGGAAAAGTGTTCGGCCTGGACGCACGCGAAGGGCGGCAGATCGTACGCTTGCAACAGTGGGTTGTGCGCATTGGGCATTGGGACGCGTCCTTTCAGTCTGGGTGTGTCGGACCAGTCTGAAGAGGAAGGCAGGGTGCCCTGCGGTATATATGTATCGCTTCCGAGCCGGGCGGCCCGGAAGGTAATGCCAAAGATTTCAGTCGGGTTTTTTCTTCAACTTGGGGTTGGGAAAGAACTGCACCGCCTGGACCTTGGCGTCCGGCGCTTTCAGAGCGGACGTATTGACCCGGGTGCCCAATTCCTTGGGCACCGACAGACCTTGTTCGTTGAGCGTGTCGGAATAACCACAGGCCACGCATTCGCGATGGGGCACGCCGTCCTCATTCCACATCATCAACTTGTCCGGCTCGCTGCACGCCGGGCAGACTGCCCCGGCGATGAAGCGTCGTTTGGTAATCACAGGCCCCTCACTCATGCTGCCGCGTCCTCACTCAGGCCGCTATGGCGCAAGAGTGCGTCAATCGAAGGCTCACGGCCACGGAAGTCGACGAACAGCACCATCGGTTCCTGAGAGCCGCCACGGGCCAGGATCGCCTCGCGGAAGGCGCGACCGGTGTCGGCGTTGAGCACGCCGTCCTCTTCGAACTTGGAGAACGCATCGGCCGACAGCACTTCCGCCCATTTGTAGCTGTAGTAACCCGCCGCGTAGCCGCCGGCAAAGATGTGCGCAAAGCTGTTAGGAAAACGGTTGTAGGCCGGCGGACGCATCACCGACACCTCGTTGCGTATGCCTTCGAGCACTTGCAGTACGCTGCGGCCATCGCCGTGGGTGGCGTGCAGTTCGAAGTCGAACAGCGAGAATTCCAACTGGCGGACCATCATCAGGCCGGACTGGAAGTTCTTCGCCGCGAGCATTTTTTCCAGCAGGTCCTGGGGCAATGGCTCACCGGTTTCGTAGTGGCCGGAAATCAGCGCCAGGCCTTCAGGCTCCCAGCACCAGTTCTCCATGAACTGACTCGGCAGCTCCACGGCGTCCCAAGCCACGCCATTGATGCCCGACACGCCAGCGTGTTCGACGCGGGTCAGCAGGTGGTGCAGGCCATGGCCGAACTCGTGGAACAGCGTGGTGACTTCATCGTGAGTCAGCAGCGCCGGCTTGCCGCTGTCGGCCGGGGTGAAGTTGCACACCAGATTGGCGACCGGGCTTTGCAGTACACCGTCAAGGGTACGGCGGCGATCGCGGGCACCATCCATCCAGGCGCCGCCACGCTTGTTGGGGCGGGCATACAGATCGAAGAAGAAGCGGCCGACATGTTGGCCATTCTCCTTGATCTCGAACAGGCGCACGTCCGGATGCCAGGCATCGAAACCCTTCAGTTCAGCGATCTCGATGCCATAGAGGCGTTGCACGATGGCGAACAGTCCGCTCAATACTTTGTCGATCGGGAAGTAGGCCCGCAGGGCTTCCTGAGCGACGCTGTAACGTTGCTGGCGAAGTTTTTCGCCATAAAAGCCGCTGTCCCAGCTTTGCAGGTCGGGGCAGCCCTGTTCGGCGGCGAAGGCTTTCAACTGCTCCAGATCCTGGGCGGCGAACGGTTTGCTGCGCTTGGCCAGGTCGCGCAGGAAGCTGAGCACCTGGTCACTGGATTCGGCCATCTTGGTTGCCAGGCTCAATTCGGCGAAGTTGGCGAAGCCCAGCAGCTGAGCCAGTTCCTGGCGCAGGTCGAGGATCTGCTCCATCACCGGGCCGTTATCGTTCTGACCGGCGTTCGGCCCCTGGTCCGAGGCGCGGGTGCAGTAGGCGGCGTAGACTTCCTCGCGCAGGGCGCGGTCTTCGGCGTAGGTCATTACCGCGTAATAGCTGGGAAATTCCAGGTTGATCAGCCAACCGTCGAGGCCTTTGGCCTGGGCCGCGGCGGCCATTTGCGCCTTGGCCGAGTCGGTCAGGCCGGCGAGGGCGGCTTCCTCGGTGACATGCTTGGTCCAGGCCTGGGTAGCGTCGAGCAACTGGTTGGAAAAGCGGCTGCCCAGTTCGGACAGCTTGCTTTGCACTTCGGCGTAGCGCTTCTGCTGCTCGGGCGGCAGATCGATGCCCGACAGGCGGAAATCGCGCAGGGAATGTTCCAGGATGGTTTTTTGCGCCACGTCGAAACCGGCGGCTTCGGGGCTGTTCGCCAGGGCTTCGAAGGCCTGGAACAGTTCGCGGTTCTGGCCCAGCTCGGTGGAGTAGGCACTCAGCGCCGGCAGGCAAGCCTCGTAGGCTTCGCGCAGTTCCGGGCTGTTGCGCACGGCGTTCAAATGGCTCACCGGGCTCCAGGCCGCACCCAGCCGATCGTTGAGCTCGTCCATCGCCAATACCAGGCCAGCCCAGGTGGGCTGTTCGACTTGTGTCTTGAGGATCTCGGCGATGGCGGCACGGTTGTCAGCCAGGATCTGCTCGATGGCCGGTTGCACGTGCTCGGCACGGATCGCCGAGAATGGCGGCAGGTCGTAGGGCTGCAAAAGAGGGTTGTTCACGCTCACGGTTGGCACCTTGGCTGGAAGAAACATGGGCCCATCTTAATTACAATCGACGCTCACCGCAGCTAGCAGCGCCTATCATCGGACAAGAGAGAGCCTATCGTGACCCTTCGAACGTACCAGAACCACAGCCCGCGGCTTGCCCCGGGCGCTTTTGTCGACAGCACCGCAGTGGTGATCGGCGACGTCGAAATCGGCGCGGACAGCTCGGTCTGGCCGCTGACCGTCATTCGTGGCGACATGCACCGCATCCGCATCGGTGCCCGCACCAGTGTCCAGGATGGCTGTGTGCTGCACATCACCCATGCCGGGCCGTTCAACCCCGACGGTTTCCCGTTGCTGATCGGCGACGACGTGACCATTGCCCACAAAGTCATGCTCCATGGTTGCTCGGTGGGCAGTCGGATCCTGATCGGCATGGGCAGCATCGTCATGGATGGCGCGGTGGTCGAAGACGACGTGATCATCGGTGCCGGCAGCCTCGTACCGCCGGGCAAGCGCCTGGCGAGCGGCTTCCTGTATGTGGGCAGTCCGGTAAAGCAGGTCCGACCGCTGACTGACAAGGAACGGGCGTTCTTTAGCTACAGCGCGGCGAACTATGTGAAGCTCAAGGACCTGCATCTGGCGGAGGGCTACGACCAGCCCTGATTTAACAGCCCCCAGCTTTCATCGTGGCGAGGGAGCTTGCTCCCGCTGGGCTGCGTAGCAGCCCCACTTACTTCCTCAGGACCAGCCATGCACTACCAGACCATACTTTTCGACCTCGACGGCACGCTTACCGACCCGCGCGAGGGCATCACCCGTTCGATCCAGTTCGCCCTGGGCAAACTGGGCATCAACGAACCCGACCTGACCCGTCTCGAACACTTCATTGGCCCGCCGCTGTTGCAGGCCTTCATGCAGTTCTATGCCTTCGACGAAGCGAAAGCCTGGGACGCGGTGAATTTCTATCGCGAGCGCTTCAAGGTCACCGGTCTCTACGAAAACCGTGTCTTCGACGGTGTCGTGCCGCTGCTGGAAACGCTCGGCGGCCAGGGTCGACAGCTTTACATCGCCACGTCCAAGCCCTGGGTTTTCGCCCGGGAAATCGCCCGTCATTTCGATTTCGCCCGGCACTTCAAAGTGATCTACGGCAGCGAACTGGACGGAACCCGCACCAACAAGGTCGAGCTCATCGCCCACCTGATGGCCGAAGAGAGCCTCGACCCGGCCAGCACCCTGATGATCGGCGACCGCAAACACGACTTGATCGGCGCGCGCAGCAATGGCCTGGACGCGGCGGCGGTGGGGTATGGGTTCGGCAGTTTCGAGGAGCTGAACGCAGAAAACCCGGTGCACCACTTCCAGACACTGGATGAGATGCACCGGGCATTCCTGCGAACCTGAAAAACTAAAGCCAAACGAAAGACCTGTGGCGAGGGTGACGACCACACCGAACGACCTTGTGTTTCGTGAGCCGGCCTGGAAAGCTGTTATGCGTTCCTTCAGGGTTTTGCTGACGGCCGCCCGATCACTCCAGAAAGAGGACCAAAAGGTCTGTTTGCAACCGGCGCACTGTCTGAAATTAAAAAGTGTAGGCGTAAAGAAAATGTTTTGTAGGAAATCTCGTTTTCACGATAAACAAGCAAACCCAGATGAATCACCTCGGTGCCTAATTAGTTTAAATGGAAAAGTCTTTCAATAATTTTTTAGCCAGTATTTAAATGTCGGCGTCTACGGAGTGCGGCACCGCGCGGCGGTTGTGAGTTGACCGGCTGTGGGAAAGGTGAGAGCATCCGCGAGATAAGGATGGAGGAATTGTTATGGCGATGCATAGGGCTATAGAAGTTGCAAATTGGTTCGTGGCAAAATTTGCAGAATCGGGTGACCTCGTCACCCATCTGAAAGTTCAAAAATTACTATATTACGCAGAGGCTTGGACTCAGACTCTTATCGGCAAGGAGCTTTTTCCGGAGCAAATTCAGGCTTGGGCTCATGGGCCGGTGGTTCCTGAAGTATTTCATGCATTTAAGCAGTATGGGTGGAAGCCACTCCCAGTTCCAGAAGATGAAAAAGTTCCGGTTCTATCCGCCGAAGCTGAGGAAGTGCTTGTTCAAGTTTTTGACACCTACGCCGATCTGCCGGCCAAGACGCTTGAAGACATGACGCATAAAGATGCGCCTTGGATCAAGGCCAGAGGTGAGCTCAGCGCAGAAGAGCGTTGTGAAGTTGTTATGCCGAAATCTGAAATACTTTATTTTTTCAAGGCAAAGTATTCGGCTGAAATATAATGGCAAAACTTCCTAAAAGCAAAGTGAATGAGGAAGCTAAGGCCGTTGAAAAAGAAGGTGCGGCTACCACGGCTTTAGAGAAGAAGATATTTGATCTTCCTTCGTTTAAGAAAGATGGCGCGCGCGATGGGCCCCATAATAAAAACCCTTACGTGGTTCTGAAGTATTTTCAGAAAGATTGGGAGTGTTTTTCTGCGTGGACAAAAGAGGAGCTTGGTCAGTTTTCTAATTTCTTGACTACGCTCGGTAGCCACACTTGGGATAGTGTATATAAGAGCGGCGGGAAGGGAGAGAATAAAGCCGGCTTAGGTTACACCCCGTACAAGGTTGGCGAGATGAAAGCTGGCGGCACTCACGTTAAGAAGGTCTTAGCCAGTCTTTCTCCTGAGATTAGTTTGATTGAGTTACGAGTCAGTCAGAAAATGCGGGTCCATGGCTTTCAATCACAGTCGGCGTTCTTCATGATTTTATTGGACAGAGAGCATAAGGTTTTTCCTCAATAGCTCTGTTAGATAATGGGTTTGTTTGCGGTGAGCGCCAAGAATACGAACTGGAAAATACAAAGGGCATATCGATCGACTCGGCATGCCCTTTTATTTGGCTCTAAATATTTGGGTCCAGTCTGGCTTGCCAGCGAAAAGTTATAGAACCTATCCTCCGTCCGGCATTTAGACGCTGTCAAGCCGGACCGTCAAACACCAGCGCCCCCTTGATCGTCGCCCAATGCGCCGCCTCGGCATCGCCCAGCTTCTCGGCTTTCACATAACTCAAGGCAAGCATCTTGCGCGTGCCCGGCAATACCAGCGCCAATTGGTATTGGAAGACCTTTTCGTTGCCCTTGTTGAACTGGCTGCGCAACTCGATGGCTTCGACTTCCTGTCCAGCGCCCACGCGCAACGTGGCACCCGGTTGGCAGCGCAGGTCCTGGACCTGCTTTTCCAGGCGCTTGAGCTGGTCGTCGAGGTTGCTTTGCAGGGTTTCTCCTTCGGCGAGCAGGCTGCGGCTGACGATCAAAGACGTGCCCAGTTCGGGGAACTTGAGGATGTTGATCGAGGCGTCGAGCAACTCGCTGGGTGGCAGCTGCAGCTGAAATTCATTCAAACGGTAAGTCATGGCGCATCAGGTCTCGAAGTTAGCCTTTGGGTTAGCCTTTGGGAAAGGCGGCGGCGACGTTGGCATCAATGCTGGCCTTGACGCCCTGGCCGTCCGGCGTGGCACCGGGGCCGCCGCCGTTGTTCAGGTGCAGCACACCGCCGGTGTTGAACTCGGCATCGCCGCTGGCGTAGAAGCTGATCTGCACGCCGGTCAGGTTGATCTGGCCGCTGGCGTTGAGCTCCAGGATGCTCTCACCGCATACCAGGCGCAGGTTTTCGCCCACTTCAATGACGTAGCTCTGGCTGATGCTGTCGGTCTTGCGCTGGCCCACCGACAGGATGTCCTCCTGCTTGACGATGCGCAGGCGGTTGTTGCCGATGATCACCGTTTCGTCGTGGCCGATGCTCTTGGTGCGGTCGTGGCCGACCGAATGGCTCTCATCCACCTCGACCACGATGTCCTGGTTGCGCTCGGCATGGATGTAAAGCTGCTCGGCGCCTTTCTTGTCTTCCATGCGGATTTCGTTGAAATTCGCCGGCGTACCGCCCTTGCTCGAACGGCTTTTCATGCCGCTCTGGGTGGCATTCTCAGGCAGGTCGTAAGGCACGGTCTGCTCGGCGTTGTAGACACGGCCGGTGATGATCGGTCGATCCGGGTCGCCTTCGAGGAAGCTGACGATGACTTCCTGGCCGATACGCGGAATCTGCATCGAGCCCCAGTTTTTCCCGGCCCAGCTTTGCGACACACGAATCCAGCACGAACTGTTTTCATTGGACTGGTCGTGGCGATCCCAATAAAAATGCACCTTCACCCGGCCGAACTGATCGGTCCAGATTTCCTCGCCCTTGGGCCCGACCACCAGGGCGGTCTGCGGTCCCTTGACGATCGGGCGATGGGTGATCGCCATCGGGCGGAAACTTTGTTGGGCGTCGATGCAGGTCAGGCTGCTTTCGAACTGCGCCGAAGGCGCGCCGACGCCGCTCTCGCCGCTTTCCTGGGAGAGGTAATAACGCGCGCCGACGATCAGGTATTCGCGGTTCTGGTCCTGGCGGCTGAAGCCGGTCAGGCTGAACAGATGCCCCGAGCCCAGGCCTCGGGCATTGCCGGCCAGCTCGACCTGCTCGTGCAGGGTCTGCAAGGCTTCGATGCGGGTGCGGGCGTAGTGCTCGCCGTCTTCGCTCTGCACGTAGGTGCCGGGGTAGTCATACAGCGGATAGTCACCAGCTGTGTGTGGACGCGGCATGGCCGAGCGCACGTCGATGCGCGCGCTGGGGCGCTGGAAGTCGTAGTCGTTGAGCTCCAGCGAACCCGGCTGGACTTCCTGAGCCAGGTGCCAGTCGTGGATATGATCGCGCTCGCGCTGCTGCTCGTTCTTCGGGTAGTACGGCACCGAGCCATAGCCGGGCGCTTGGGTATGGGCGCCATAGGCGTCGGCCAGCACCAGCACATGGCGACCCTGTTCATGACGGAAGAAGTAATAGATACCTTCCTGTTCCATCAACCGGCTGACGAAATCGAAGCTGGTCTCGCGGTACTGGACGCAGTATTCCCACTCGCGATACGGCCGGCTGAGGGCGTCTTCGAAATCGGAGAAACCCAGGTCGCGGAATACCTGCTTGATGATCTGCGGAACCGTCAGGTTCTGGAAAATCCGGCAGTCGGATGTCCGGGTCAGCAGCCACAGCCAGGGCCGCAGCGTGGCCTGGTAGCTGGCGAACTGGCCCTGGTCGATGTTCTGGCTGAAGCGCGCGACGATGCCGTGGAAGTGCCGCTCGCCACCGCCATCCAGCTGAACGCTCACGCACAGAGGTTTGCCGAGCACCTGATTGAGGTCGATGGCGTTGTCCAGCGAGTGCAGTTGCAACTCATAGTTGAACAGCCGCCCAAGCTCTTCGCCGCCGCCCATGTCCTTGAGCAATAGCACCTCTGGCCCGAGAGGGCTGGTGATCTTTGCCAGGCGTGAGGCTTGGTTGAGTACCATCGGTTGTCCTTATCGCTGCCGCAGTCCTTTTGATGCCGGCGAAGACTGCAATCGTCTGATTCAAAAAATCAACAGAATATGCCCTTCGACGGCTTCTGCAGGGGCGCGGATCGCCAGAGTGGTGACGCTGATCGCATAATGTAGAGGGTTACTTGGAGGAGAGGAACCCGGTTCTTGATTGTTGCCAGGCATTACCCGAATATCTGCTCCTCCACGCGTCACCTCATGTCCATGGAAAGCGATTACTGTGACCTCATACCGCATTCAAGAAGCCGATCTCGAAATTCCCGATACCTGGCAGGACCAGAGCATCAACATTTTCAAGCTGCCGGCAGTGGGGCCCGCCAAAGAAGCCAGTTTCGTCATCAGCCGCGATGCCACCCAGGGTGATGCTCCCTTCGCCGACTATGTGGACCGCCAACTCAAAAGCGCGGAGCAGCAATTGCCGGGCTTCAAGCTGGTCCAGCGCTGGGACACGGTGCTGCATGGACACACCACCACCTTGCTGGATTACACCTGGCAACGCGAAGGACGCGACCTGATGCTGCGCCAGGTGTTCATCGAGCGTAAACCGTCCGTGCTGATCACCACCTTGACCACCACACCCAACGACTTCGCCTATCACGAGCCGGCCTGGAAGCTGGCGATGCATTCGCTCAAGCCACAGCCTCCGATTGCCTGAGCTTCGATACGTCCCACTGCGCAGTCAGACTAATCAGTGAGGTAGATTTTCGCGATGGATGCACAGGCGGCGGCACGTCTGGGTGACGAAATAGCCCACGGGTTCGGGGTGGCCGCAATGGTCGCCGGAGCCGTGGCCGGCGCCTTGATCGGTGCTGCAGTCGTTGCCGCAACAGTTGCCACGGGCGGCGTGGCGCTGGCGATCATGGCCGGCTCGATTGCCGCTGGCGGCTTGTCGATGTTCCAGATCGTCAAGGGCCTGTCCACCATCTTCAACTTGCCCGAGCCGACCACGGGAGTGTTGATACTGGGCAGCCTCAACGTCTATATCAACGACCGCAATGCCATGCGCGCGGGCGAAGACGTCGCGTCTTCCTGCACCGGACTGCCGATGAACCATCCGATCTGGCCTTTCCCGGTGCTGATCGCCGAAGGCAGCGCCACGGTGTTCATCAACGGCAAGCCGGCCGCGCGCCTGCACAGCAAGATGGTCTGCGGCGCTCATATCAAGAGCGGCAGTCCGAACACCTTCATCGGTGGGCCGACGGTGTCGGTGGCGTTTGTGCTGGACCTCGAAGGCTGGTTGCATACCGGCCTGGAAGCGCTGGGAATCGTGGCGGCGGGTGCTGCACTGGTATTGGCCGCGATGGCTGGCGCCGCGGCCCTTGCTGCAGCCGTCGCCATTGGCGGTGCCGCGATGGCAGGCATGGCCCTGCTGGGGGACTTGGGTGACCGCCTTGGTCCGGGTTACCGCGATCTATTGCAAGGCGTGGCGGGCATGGCCTTGCTGGGCATGGGGCCGAAGCTGGCGAAACTGGGCAAGCCAGCCAGCACCTCCAAGGCGCCCAAGACCTTCGAAGAGGTCTACGCAAAAGCCCCGGCCGCGAAAGCGGAAATCGATACCGTCGCCGATGAAATCGCCGCCCAGTATGGGGGCAAGGTCGCCAAGGCGCCGATCAAGTCCGAAGCGCGTGCCCGAGAGAAAATCGACAACGATTATGGTGGGGATGCGACCCGGATCAAGGACCTGGCCAGGAACACGATCATTGTCGAATCCGACCAGATCAGTTCCGTTGCGGCAGAGCTCGGCAAACGCGGCGCGAACGTGAAAGTGATTGATGGTGCCGCTAACGAAATGGGCTATAGCGGCGTCAATTCCACGATGCAGACCCGCGCTGGAATACCGGGAGAAATCCAGGTCAACTCACCGGAAATGATCTACGCCAAGGAACCGGAGCCGCTGGCTCGGGTGTTGCTGGGGGACGACACCTATAATGCCGTCGCCGCAAAAACCCAGGTTCCTGGCGGGCTGGGCCACAAGTATTACGAAGACTTCCGGGTCTTGGACAAGGCCAGTCCGCAGGCGCAAGCTATCGCAGACAAGAGCAAGGCCTATTACGACGCAGTCAGGGGGAATGGTGGGAATTGATTTGAGTGCCTTCGCCAGTCGGGATGTTTTCCTGGACTACGACTATGAAGAGGTCACCTTCCGTTGGGACCATCGCACCGGGACCGTATTCAGGAAGTTTTATGCCGCCGAAAGCGAACAACCGGTTCCTGCGGACAACCGGCTGTACAACGACGCCGTCTTGTATGGTCGCGAGATTTCCAAGGAACAATACGACAAGGGCTTTGATCGCCGATGAGCATTCTGGACGCTGCAATCGCCTTGGCTTCAAAGGTCCATGCGGGTCAGGTGGATAAGGCCGGCAAGCCTTACATCCTCCACCCGTTGCGCCTGATGATGAGATTCGACGGGCTTGAACAACAACTGGTCAGCCTGCTGCATGATGTAGTCGAAGACGGCGACGTCACCCTGGATGAGTTGCGCGAGCTTGGCATTCCCGAGGCTGCGGTAACGGCTATCGACTGCCTGACCAGGCGCGAGGGCGAATCCTATGAGCAATTCATCGCCCGGATTCGTCCCAATCCACTGGCTACCCAAGTGAAAATAGCGGACATCCACGACAATCTTGACCTCACCCGACTGCCCGTTGTGCGCGACAAGGATCTGCAGCGCGCCGCGAAATATCATCGGGCATTGCGTTATCTGCAAGAGCAATGAATCATCCGCCACCCTTTGATCGTTGAACGGTAACACCAGCGATCTCTGGCCATCGATAACTCCCCTGTGCAGTCATACACACCAGTAAGGTAGATTTTCGCAATGGATGCACAGGCAGCGGCCCGTCTGGGTGACGAAATAGCCCACGGGTTCGGATTGGCCGCAATGGTCGCCGGAGCCGTGGCCGGCGCCTTGATCGGTGCTGCGGTTGTCGCCGCAACGGTTGCCACGGGCGGCGTGGCGCTGGCGATCATGGCCGGCTCGATTGCCGCCGGCGGCTTGTCGATGTTCCAGATCGTCAAGGGCCTTTCCACCCTATTCAACCTGCCCGAACCCACCACGGGGGCGTTGATAATGGGCAGCTTCAACGTCTACATCAACGATCGAAATGCCATGCGGGCGGGCGAAGACATCGTCTCCTCCTGCACCGGGCTGCCGATGAACCATCCGATCTGGCCTTTCCCGGTGCTGATCGCCGAAGGCAGCGCCACGGTGTTCATCAACGGCAAACCAGCCGCGCGTTTGCACAGCAAAATGGTCTGCGGCGCTCACATCAAGAGCGGCAGCCCGAACACCTTCATCGGTGGGCCGACGGTGTCGGTGGCGTTTGTGCTCGACCTCGAAGGCTGGATGCATTCGGGGTTGGAAGTGTTGGGGTTGCTGGCTGCGGGCGGAGCCTTGTTGCTTGCGGCTGTTGCCGGAGCTGCTGCTTTTTTCGGCGCCTTGGCCATCGGTGGTGCGCTATATGCCGGCATGGAGCTGCTGGGTGATTTGGGTGATCGTCTCGGCCCCGGATATAGAGACCTGTTTCAAGGCGTGGCAGGAATGGCTCTGCTAGGTGCCGGGCCGAAGTTGGCACGTAAGCCCATGACTGCGGCCGAGCGGACGATCCTGGCGCGTCAGCGACAAGAACAGATGCTCAAGGACAATCGAGGGTTCAACATTAGCCCGACGGCGTGGGACGCCTATCCGACGATTGGCCGGGCCGGTACTTTTGTTTCTGATAAGAAAGGCATCACCGACGTTATCGGGAACATCTCGGGGCGTTCCAAGGTGACCATCAGTGGTAAAAAAGCTGCGGAGCTGGAGCGCGCCTTTGGTTTGGAAAAAGATGCGCTGAAAGGCGGATTCAAGATCAGGCAGGTCGAGGATGTCGCAGGGCGCATGCCCAGAAGTCCAATGGAGGGGAACCAGTATTTCCTGGGGCCAGGCAAACACTTGCCGGGTGGAGCTCCAGAAATGGTTGTCGAGTCGATTCCTACCAAGGATGCGGACGGTATTACCACTTTAACCGAGGTATTTGTCAGTGATTAATGATGGGCTGAAGGCGTACGTGGAAAAAGCGGACGGCGATGTGATTCGTGTCCAGGTGATGGATAACACGTTGGATTCGCCCCTGCGTGCTATCGGATTTTCAAACGCGGCAGAGAAAGATATCTACGTTTTGCACGTCGCGGACAACACGCAGAAGGCCAAGGTATTCGATGAACTCCGTTCGTTGGGGGTGGCCTTTTCGGCGGGCAAGGAATGGTGTCCCTCCGAAGTGTTCGAGTATCTTCGTGATGAGCAATTGCTGAGCGGCACGTACTTGCGAGTCGCATGGACGCAGCCCGGTCAATACCTACTCACTAGCGAGTGAAATTCAAGTTACCGACCAGGCGCAAACCCGTGGGGGGGGGGGGGGGG
>NZ_JBHFJB010000001.1:0-1122 GCF_057334555.1 Pseudomonas sp. AGC41 | reverse complement strand
CCCCCCCCCCCCCCCCACGGGATTATCGTTTTCCTTAGTGAGTCAGGCTGGGCTGTTCTGCGGTGAACCTCAGTGCTTGGCTTTTGCCGGAAACAACGCTTTCACCGCAGCCTCGATCACGCCCTTGATGCCTTTGCCCTTGGGGTCCACGGCGCTGGCGCCACCGGAGTTGAGGTCCAAACGGCCACCGGTGTCGATGTTGCCGTTGCCACTGGCGTAGATGTTGAAGGCGGTGCCGGAGATATTGATCTCGCCACTGGCGTTGAACTCCAGCACGCTTTTGCCACATACCAGCCGAATCTGCGAACCCGCCTCGACGAGGTATTGGCTCGCAATGCTGTCGCTCTTGGCCCCGCCGACGAGCAATGTGTCGTTGCGCTGTACGGCCCGCAGCCGGTCTTCGCCAATGCGGACGGTTTCGTTGCGGCCGATGCTTTTGGTGCGGTCGTGGCCGACCGAATGGCTCTCATCCACTTCGACCACGATGTCCTGGTTGCGCTCGGCGTGGATGTAAAGCTGCTCGGCGCCTTTCTTGTCTTCCATGCGTATTTCGTTGAAATTCGCCGGCGTGCCGCCCTTGCTCGATCGACTCTTGGTGCCGCTCTGGGTGGCATTGGCGGGCAGCGCGTAGGGTACGGTCTGTTCGGCGTTATACACGCGACCGGTGACGATGGGTCGGTCGGGGTCGCCTTCAAGGAAGCTCACGATGACTTCCTGACCAATGCGCGGTATCTGCACCGAGCCCCAATTCTTGCCGGCCCAGGCCTGCGACACCCGAATCCAGCACGAACTGTTTTCGTTGGACTGGTCGTGGCGGTCCCAATAAAAATGCACCTTCACCCGGCCGAACTGATCGGTCCAGATTTCCTCGCCTTTGGGACCCACGACCAACGCGGTCTGCGGGCCCTTGACGATCGGGCGATGGGTGATCGCCATTGGACGGAAGCTTTGCTGGGCGTCGATGCAGGTCAGGCTGCTTTCGAACTGCGCCGAAGGCCCCCCGACGCCGCTCTCGCCACTTTCCTGGGAAAGGTAATAACGCGCGCCGACGATCAGGTATTCGCGGTTCTGGTCCTGGCGGCTGAAGCCGGTCAGGCTGAACAGATGCCCCGAGCCCAGGCC